>NZ_CAJJIE010000069.1:0-155462 GCF_905187535.1 Streptococcus mitis | reverse complement strand
CTTTTCAAACTTTGTCAACTACTTTTTTTATCTTTTTTAATTAATTTTACAACTGCTTCAGTTCGAGCGGTGTGCGGAAACATATCGACCGACTGGATATAATGGATATCATAGACTTCTACCAACCTTACCAAATCACGAGCCAAGGTAGAAACATTGCAAGAAATATAGACCATTTTTTCTGGTACATAGGTCAGAATTGTATCTAATAACTTATCGTCCAGACCTGTACGCGGTGGATCCACAATCAGAGCATCTGCTCGGTAGCCTTCCTTGTACCAGCGAGGAATAGTCTCTTCTGCTGTTCCTGCTTCGTAATGTGTATTGTCAAATCCCATTCTTTTAGCATTTCGCTTTGCATCTTCAATGGCTTCTGGAATAATATCCATACCTCTGAGTGTTTTAACTTTCTTTGCGAAGGCAAATCCAATCGTTCCAACTCCACAGTAAGCATCTATCAAATGGTCTTCTTTATTAACATCCAGCGCTTTTACCGCCTCGCTATAGAGGACTTCTGTTTGTTCAGGATTAAGTTGATAGAAAGCTCGAGGAGATAGTGAAAATTCATAATCAAGAACACCTTCTTGAATACTCTCTTCTCCCCAAGATAATCTCTGTCTTTTCACCATAAATCTCACTGGTTTTAGCTGTATTTGTATTCACAGCTACTGTCACCACTTCTGGAAAATCTTTAACCAAGTCTTTTACCAGTTGGGTTAAATTAAGCTGGCGATTTGCAACAATAATAATCTGAACCTGTCCAGTCTTTCTAGCTCGTCTAACCATTATAGTTCTAACACCTAGGTTTTTTCTCTCAATCACGGATGGAATCTGGTGATAAGTAAGTAATTCTGCTAGACGATTAGCAATAACTTGAGTTTCCTTGTCTTGTACCAGGCAGTCTTTCAACTCTACTAAGTAATGAGAGTTTTGTGCATATAAGCCCGCCTTGACCTGATTTTTAAATTTTCGAGTCTGAAATTGTAACTTGGCACGATAGTACTTGGGTTCCTGCATTCCAATCGTCGGGCGGATTTCATAATTTTCATATCCTGCAGGGGCAAATTTTTTTAGCGCTTGATGAAGTAAGTCCGTCTTGAACTCCAGTTGTTTATCATAATGCAGGTGCATGATTTGGCAACCTCCGCATTCATTGTAAATAGTACAAGCTGGCACAACTCGAAATTTAGACTTCTTGTTGACCTTTAGTAATTTTGCTTCAACAAAGTTACGTTTAATAGAAGTAATCTGACAATAGATATCTTCTCCTTTTAAAGCTCCAGGTACAAAGACTAAGGTTTTTTGGTAAAAACCGATTCCCTCACCATTAATTCCCATGCGCTTGATTTTTAATGGTATTTTTTGTTTCACTTTCAGATTCATACCCCTATCTTATCACATTTTGAGTTATAATAGAACTATGAAAATTACAAAACTTGAAAAGAAAAAAAGACTCTATCTGATGGAGCTTGATAATGACGACAAATGCTACATTACTGAAGATACTATTGTTCGTTTTATGTTATCAAGAGACAAGGTTATAAGCCAAGAAGAATTAAAAGAGATTCAGGACTTTGCTCAATTTTCTTATGGTAAGAATCTAGCCCTCTACCACCTATCCTTTAAAGCACGCACTGAAAAAGAAGTCAGAGAATATCTGAAAAAATACGATATTGATGAAAACATCCTTTCTCAAGTCATTATTAATCTTAAAGAAGATAAGTGGATTAATGATGGCCAGTACGCTTATACTATCATTAACGCCAATCAACTTTCAGGAGACAAGGGGCCTTATGTACTGACTCAGAAACTAACACAAAAAGGGGTTCCAAAATCTACTATAGAAGAGAACTTGAAAGAATTTGATTTTTCTGAAGTTGCTCAACGTGTAGCCAATAAACTATTGAAAAAATATGAGGGAAAACTTCCAGCTCGTGCCTTGCAAGATAAGATAATCCAAAATCTGACCAACAAGGGGTTTTCCTATTCTGATGCTAAAACTGCCTTTGACCAGTTGGATAGTCAAGTTGATGAAGAAACGACTCAGGAACTCATCTTCAGGGAACTTGATAAGCAATATTCTAAGTATGCCCGAAAATATGAAGGATACGAACTTAAACAGCGTTTAACCCAAGTTTTAGCACGAAAGGGCTACGATTTTTCGGATATAGCAAGCGCTCTCAGAGAATATCTTTAATATTTTCATGTAAAATTCACAGATTTTAGGTAATTTTATGGTACAATAGTAAACGATAAACTTATAAATTGTAGAAAGTTGGTTAGTTATGAAGCTTCCAAAAGAAGGCGACTTTATTACAATTCAAAGTTATAAGCATGATGGAAGTCTCCACCGAACTTGGCGGGACACCATGGTACTAAAAACAACAGAAAACGCCATTATTGGTGTCAACGATCATACACTGGTTACCGAAAGTGATGGTCGTCGTTGGGTCACTCGAGAACCGGCTATTGTTTACTTTCACAAGAAATATTGGTTTAATATCATTGCCATGATTCGCGATAATGGAATTTCCTACTATTGTAATATGGCTAGCCCCTACTATCTGGATGAAGAAGCACTGAAGTATATTGATTACGATTTGGATGTTAAAATTTTTACAGATGGGGAAAAACGTCTCTTGGACGTTGAGGAGTATGAGCGTCACAAACGCAAAATGAATTATTCTGATGACTTAGACTATATTTTAAAAGAACATGTCAAAATTCTTGTTGATTGGATTAACAATGGACGTGGTCCTTTCTCAGAAGCCTATGTAAACATTTGGTACAAGCGCTATGTAGAACTAAAGAATCGGTAAAGTTGTCAAACTAGGGTGAAAGCCCTGGTTTTTTATTTGAAAAACCCAGCTTTTCAGCTGGATTGGTCTCTATATGTCTAATTTAGTAACAGTAAATTTGATATGGGAATAGTCTTTTTCAATATCCTTATCCAGCAAGAAAGCTGTAGCATCTTTCTTAACCTGAACAAGGTCAATATTCTGAGCCTGGGCGGCATAGACACATCCACAATAACATTGACGATAGATATCATACTCCTCACACATCTCTACCGAACGTTTGTAGCCTTGATTTTTCTTGAAATCACTTGGAAGATAGTGGGTTGTATAAATTTTTTGCACATCGATTCCGATGCTATTAATGGTTTGAGAATTCTTATGAGGACTGATGGTCAAGGCTGAGCCAAAGTAGTCAAATCCCAAGTCCATAGCCACTTGAGCTGTCTTATCTAGTCGGTAATCAAAGCAAACCTTGCAACGGTCGCCACCTTCTGGCTCCTCCTCTAGTCCCCTAACTAGTTTTCGGTATTCATTTGGTTCGTAGGGAGCTTCTAGGTACTGAACCGTATTTCCTGTTCGCTCATTAAAATCACTAACAAATTTCTTGGTGACGTAAGCCCGCTTATGGTATTCTGCCTTGGGATGGATATTAGAATTGGCAAAATAGATGGTCACATCTGCATACTTGGTCAAATATTCTAGGGTATAGGTACTGCAAGGGGCACAGCAAACATGCATGAGAATGGTTGGCCGTTGCTCATTTTTCTCCCATACTTGTACCATCTTCTGCATGACACGGTCATAATTAATCTTCTGATTGGGGTTCATCTTGCTCAGAATTTCTTCTACATCGATCATGTTCTTCTCCTTTTTCTAGTCTTATTTTATCATATAAGTTAGGAGAGCTCAAATCAATTTAGAAGTGAATAGCATAAAAAGGAGGGTTAGTCATTCCCTCCTTTTGTGTTTTTTATAAGTTGTTTTCTATAGAAAGCTTACATCATCCCACCCATCATACTTGGATCCATTGCTGGAGCTGGGGCTGCTGGTTCTGGTTTATTGGCTACGACTGCTTCTGTAGTCAAAATCAAGCTGGCTACAGATGCTGCATTTTGTAGAGCTGAACGACTCACTTTAACTGGGTCGATAATCCCTTGATCAATCATGTTAACCCATTCGCCAGTTGCTGCGTTGAAGCCTGTACCAACTTCAGCATTTTTCAAACGATCGATAACGATAGAGCCTTCAAATCCTGCATTGTGGGCGATTTGACGAACAGGTTCTTCCAAAGCACGGAGAACAATATTGCGACCCGTTGCTTCGTCTCCTGTTAATTCCAAATCAGCTACGGCAGGGATAACATTTACAAGGGCTGTTCCACCACCTGCAACGATTCCTTCTTCAACAGCTGCACGAGTAGCGTTGAGGGCATCTTCAATGCGGAGTTTCATTTCTTTCAACTCAGTTTCAGTTGCAGCTCCGACCTTGATAACTGCTACACCACCTGACAATTTCGCCAAGCGTTCTTGCAATTTTTCACGATCAAACTCAGAAGTTGTGGTTTCGATTTGAGACTTGATAACTGCAACACGGTGAGAAATCGCTTCAGGATTTCCAGCACCTTCTACGATAACAGTGCTATCTTTGTCCACAGTTACTCTCGCTGCTTGACCAAGAGCTTCAATTGTAGCATCTTTCAACTCAAGACCAAGGTCTTCTGTGATAACTGTTCCGCCTGTTAAGATGGCGATATCTTCAAGCATGGCTTTGCGACGGTCACCAAAACCAGGTGCCTTAACTGCTACTACGTTGAAGGTTCCACGAATCTTGTTCAAAACAAGAGTTGGAAGAGCTTCGCCATCCACATCATCCGCAATAATCAAGAGTGGACGATTGCTTTGGAGAATACTTTCTAGGAGTGGCAAGATTTCTTGGATATTTGAAATCTTCTTATCAGTAATCAAAATGTATGGATTTTCAAGATCAGCTACCATTTTTTCGCTATCTGTCACCATGTACTGTGAAAGGTAACCGCGGTCAAACTGCATTCCTTCCACAACTTCCAGTTCTGTTTCCATACCACGTGACTCTTCGATAGTGATGACACCATCTTTGCCAACTTTTTCCATGGCTTCAGAGATGTACTCACCAACTTTTTCAGAACGAGAAGATACGGCTGCAACCTGAGCGATAGCTTCTTTGTTGGCAACAGGAATAGCATTGTTTTTCAAGACTTCAACTGCTGCAGCAACTGCTGTTTCAATCCCACGACGAATTCCGATTGGATTGGCACCTGCTGTGACATTTTTGATTCCTTCACGGACAATTGCTTGGGTCAAAACAGTTGCAGTTGTAGTCCCGTCACCTGCGATATCATTGGTTTTAGAAGCTACTTCTGATACCAATTTGGCACCCATATTTTCAAAATGGTCTTCCAATTCGATTTCTTTGGCAATGGTCACACCGTCATTGGTAATCAAGGGTGAACCGAATGATTTTTCAAGAACGACATTGCGGCCTTTTGGTCCCAAGGTTACTTTAACAGTGTCTGCAAGGATATCGACACCACGGACCATAGCTGAACGAGCATCAGATGAAAATTTAATTTCTTTTGACATACTTACTTTCTCCTTCTATTTTTCAATGATAGCCAAGATGTTAGCTTCGCCTACGATGATGTACTTTTCATCGCCATCTTTGACATCAAGACCTGCGTGAGCTTCAACCAAGACACGGTCTCCAGCTTTAACACTTGGAGCAACCAAGTCACCGTTCAAGGTACGAACACCTTGTCCAGTAGCCACAACTTGAGCTGTTTTGGTTTTTTCTTGGGCTGAACCTGCGAGGACAAAACCTCCAACAGTTTGTTCTTTTTCTTCTACTTTTAAGACCACACGGTCCCCTAATGGTTTCAACATCTGATTTCCTCCATAATGAGATAGATATCATTAGCACTCTTTATACCTGAGTGCTAATTTATAGTTCTATTGTATCACTTGGTCAGAAATAGTCAAGGAAAAAGTCTGACTTTCTGAGGATGAATAGATAAATTTCTTTATCCTAATTTTGCACTTTAATAATGTAGAATTTTAACGAACATAATTTATGGAATTAGCATTTTTGTTAATTCTTTTATAAAAATACCGAAACTCTAAATCCTTATATTACGCATATATAAAAAACAACGATTATAAACCGTTGCTTTTTTACATACTATTAATATTTCAATCCTGGATTGAAAAATCCTAAGGCTACTCCCACAAGTGCAATAACTACCAATAATAGCATCACCCAATTTGGAGAAACTTTCTTTTTAGCCATCAGCCACCAACATAGAACAATAAAACCTGCTGTTAAAAGACCTGGATAAACACCATCAATCTTTTCTTGTAAGTTTAAAAATGTTTCTCCATCTCCATTTTTCAGCTCTAGCGCCGTAGTGACAGATACCCAAGTTGCTGCAACAGCTCCTATGACCATACCACCAACAACACTAATTGATTTTCTTAGTGCCTGACCTTTAGGACCTACTAAAAATTCTACTGCTTTATCTCCAAGTTCATATCCTTTAAAATAAGCAAAACGCATTCCAAGATAGACTAATAGATTCCATGCAATAATATAGAATATTGCACCAGAAATATTTCCTCCTTTAGAAAGACCTAGAGCTATCCCCAAAAGAACAGGAATTAATGTTCCTACAATAAGTGAATCTCCAATACCTGCAATAGGCCCCATTAGACCAGCTCGCATTCCATTGATGGTTTCACTATCTACGGCATCTCCATTTGCACGCGCTTCTTCCAACCCAGCTGTTATCCCAACTACTAGAGAACCCAACTGCGGCTCAGTATTAAAGAATGCTGTGTATGTTTGCATAGCTTCTTTTTGCTCTTCCTTAGTATCATACATTTCTTCTACAATTGGAAGCATAGAAGTTAAATATCCAAAAGTTTGCATATGTTCTTGAGAAAAACATGTCAGATGTCCATAGAACCAGTGGTGAAATGATTTTGTTAATGTTTTTCTTGATATTTTTTTTCGACTCATTCTAAATATCCTCCTCTTCATCAAATCCCATATCACTGACAACCGCTGTCGTACGGGCAGATTTAATAACTTCTAATTCATAATAAATTACTGCAAAAATTAATGACACAACACCACTTGCTACTAAGTTCAAGCCTAAAGATTTTGCTAACGTGAACCCGACAAAGAAAGGAATAAAGTCTGTTGTTTTTGTAACAATTTGTTTCAAAAGTATTGCAATACCCACACATGGAAGGAGTGCTCCTACAGTAAATAGAGACTTCATTACAAAACCATCCATCGGAAGATATACTTTCATAAGATCAACCATATCTGGTCCAAATTTTGTAATAATCATTGTTGGTAAGAAAGAAAAGATAAAGTGTGAAATCCAAGGATATACCCAATCAACAGCATATAACTTCTTAAAATCACCTTTCTCTACAGCTTTCCATCCAATGTGTTGCCAAAGCAAATTCATAGTAGCTGTACCATAGAATAAAACAGTTCCAATTGTTCCAACCGCAGCTCCAATTGGCGCTGCTGCTGCTGCAATCGCTACTTCACCTGAAATATTATTTGCATGAACAAATAGGATAGATAACGGAATTCCGATATAAGAAATTGCCCGTACATCGGCAGATACAGTTCCACCAGGTGTCACTAAGGCAATATATAATACCTGTAAAGCCACACCAACGATTACCCCTGTTGTTATATCTCCTAATATTAAACCTACAATTAAACCACCAACTAATGGACGCCCCAAAGTATAGTTACCAATACTGGATCCCCCCATACCTGGCATCGATGCTAAACTTGCAAACAATCCTAAAAGAGCTGCTTGAATCCAAGAAATTTCCATCATTTTGTCTCCTTATTTCATTATTAAAATCCAAATTTTGATTTAAAATCACTCCAATAGCCAATAGATACATCTGGTAATAATTGGAATCTAACTTTGTAACCTGCTTTTTCAATTGCTTCTAGTGCAACTGCTTCCTCTTGAGTAATTGATTGATTATTTCCCAACTTGATAGCACCTGGTCTATCGTTAGCAGGTCCTACAATAATCTCTTTAACATCTCCTGGAATAAAGCCCTGATCTACTAAAATCTCTTTCATATCAATTGGATTCTTAGTAATCAAAAAATATCTACTATCTGATTCTGTTACTTTAGATGATTTTTCTTTAAATGCTTCCTTTGTCCAAACAAATGTTTTTTTATCTGACGCACCTTTATAGGCCTGAATTAAAACCTTATTGGATGCAGCAGCATCATTTACTGCAATTAATCCATCACATGGATGTTCTTTTGCCCATCTAGTGACTGTTTGTCCATGAATCATTCTATCGTCAATTCGTACAAATGTTACTACCATAATTTTTTATCCCTTTCCTTATATAACTAAATATCGTCTTCTTCATTAAGATTATCATCCGATCCGACTTCAAATTCCTGTAGAGCTGAGGATGATTCGTTTAATATCGTAGAAACAAGTTCACTTCCAGTCAGAATGTCTTTCATCACCACTGCTGTAAGTGCCATTGTTAAGTTCATACCTCCCAAAATAGTTGCATTCTCTAATTTTCCAAATTCTTCTAATACTGTTGCAACAGTTGTTAAAGGACTTCCCCCAACAATATCTGCTAAAACAAGAACCGAATCATTTTCATCCAGAGACGCAATAACATTCTTGACCTCTACAGAAAAACCTGCAAGACTTTCTCCATCTTTTAAGCCAATCGCTATGACATCATCTACCTTATCCGAAGCAAACATAGAAAGAGATGATTTCAATCCCTCTGCGAGTCCTCCATGACTGACTAATATCAAATATTTCATATTTCCCTCCTTTTATTGATTTCATTCTATCATCCTTATCTTCACTTTATAATTGTTAAATGTCACAAAAGTTTATTGATAAATGTCAATAAAAAAATGACAAATGTCAATAAAGACATCTGCCATGTTCATATTATTTAAGAACAAATAATCTCGACATCTATTTAAGGGTTCCTATATCTAGTTCTTTTTGTAACTTAATAAGACTACCTTCAATATCCGTGTTATTTTCATCCATAGATAATGCTTCTAATCTTTCTTCTATTCCAACCAATGATTTTGAATCTATTCCTTTTGAAATAGTTGTAATTGAATTTTTCATTATATAATCCAGTGAAGTAGTCGTTAAGGCATTTTGACCAATCATTCCTTTCTTCATCAACTCTTCACTCTTCAAACTAGTTACTACCTCTGGTAATACTGAGCTTCCTTGACCCTTATTAAATAAATTTTGTTGAATTTCACGATTAATTGTTAAAAATTCTATAAACGATACGGCAAGGTTTGAATTGCGAGCACGCGAAGAAACTACGTATAAGGAAGTATCTGTTACAGTCGAACGAATGTCTTCCTTAGCCGTTGGCAACGAAATACATGTCCAGTTAAAATTTGTATATTTGGCCACATGATAAGGAAAAGGTTTGTATGTACGATATTGTGCCAAACTCATTGGATAAAAGGCCACATGTCCTTCATCAAAATCTTTATAGGTTACTTTGTAGCGTCCGTTTAATTGATTCAATCCCCTTATATAGGATAAAGCATCCTTCATTTCTGACGAATCTATACGAGGAATCCCGCTCTCAGAAATAGTAACACCAAAGGCTGCTAGAGATTCTTTCCAACTATATCCTGTTATCCCAAATTGATCAACGATTCCATCTCCATCGGTATCTTTTGTAACTTTTTTACTAATCTCATAGAGATCTTTCTGTGTCCACCCTACTTTAGGAATTTCAATCCCCTCTTTTAAAAGTAAATCTTGATTTACACACATCAACATGGGATTGCTTTCATATGGAAGACCGTATAAATCATCTCCATATTTTGCTGCCTGCAAAGATACATCATAGAAATTAGAGACATCTTCTTGAGATAAATAGGAATTTAGGCGCTTTAAAATACCCTTTGATGCAAATAAAGATAATTGGTCGCTTGATAATAGAAATACATCCGGTTCAGAACCTTTTAAAATTTGACTTGAAATCCAATTAGAATACTCCTCCTTAGGAATACCTGAATCATATACAATTTTAACCCCTGGATGAAGCTCTTCAAATTTCTTAATAGCCTCATCTAGTACATAGCTGTTATTCCCTGTAGGAATTCCCCAACTAGAATCAGAATAAAAACCCAGTCTAATAATCTTTATCTGCTTGTTTTCCCAAATAAGAAATAAACTCAAGCAACTTAGTACAAACAGTATCGCTAGAAACAATTGCTTTACTTTCATTTATCCATTTCCTTCGAAAAATTCTTTTGTGTCACACCTGTTTGTACAGCCCATATGGCTAACTGTGTCCTATCTCTCAAATTTAGTTTTGAAAGAATGATAGAAAGGTAATTGCGCACTGTTCCCTCGGATAAAAAAAGATTACTGGCAATTTCCTTATTTGATTCTCCAAATGCCACTTGCTGAATAATTTTCCATTCTGTCAGTGATATATTTTCAATATTCTCTTCCTTCACAGTAATAGAAAAATTGGTCTGTGCCATCTGCGAGAACAATTGAAATACCTTACTAGCTATATTAGGATTAATCATAGCTCCACCTTTATACACTGTCTGAATGGCTTGATATAACTCGTCGGTTGAAACTCCTTTTAATAAATAGCCAGATGCACCGTATTTTAAAGCACTAAAAATGAATTCGTCGTCATCAAATGTTGTTAAGATTATAATTTTTATATTTGGAAAAAGTTTTTTGATTTCTTTTGTAGCCAATACTCCATCCATTCTGGGCATTCTAATGTCCATTAAAATTATATCCGGTTTTACAGTCATAATGTTATCCATAGCTTCAATACCATCACCAACAACGGATACAACATCAATATCAGCATATACTGATAAAATGATCTGCAAGGACTCTCTAATTAACGCCTGATCATCTGCAATCATTACCTTTATCATATACTTCACCTCCTATTTTTGGAAAAACTATTTTAGTGTAAAATCCTTCCCTATTTTCAAAATGAATAGAACCACCTAAAATAGAAACTCGCTCTCTCATTTGTTTCAAGCCATACCCAATTTGTAAGTCGTCAAAACCTATTCCATTATCATGCAAAACTATTATGTTGTTATCCTCACTCATAAAGTGAATGCTCATTTTACTAGCATGTCCGTGACGAACAGAATTTGTCATAGATTCTTGTATAATCCTAAAAATAGTATCTTCCTGTATAACATCTAAATCAATATTTCCCCATTCATATTTTAAATCGACAGAGAGTTTAGATAGAGATTCATACTCACTAATCATTAATATTAGAGCATCTTTTAAACCATTATTTTGCAAAGCTCCTGGTCTTAGTCTATGTAATGATCCCCTAACATCTTTTATCCCCTCTCTAACTGCATTTGAAACATTTTTCAACTGTTCTTTAGCACGGATAGGATGAACATCAATTAGTACAGAAACAGCATCAATCCCTGCTGAAATTCCTGTCAACGCATGTCCTAGAGTATCATGAATTTCCCGAGCAATTCTTTTCCTTTCTCGATCTTCAGCGATTTTCTCTGATAACGATATGTAATGATTCAATTCAGTGTTGACTCTAGATAACATTTTAAGCTCTTCCTCAATATTATGATGTTCTTTAATCACGTATAGGATATAAGACAATAAAGAGATGATGAAAATAATAACATTTAATGATGTCAATGCATTTTCTAAAAATAACACTATACCTCGTATGGAAGATGGATAAAATTGGATATAGGTAGCTAGAGATGGAACCTTTATAAATAGTGACAAGATTTCATAATCTGTTAAAAGTAATATTAAAAAACTCAAGAAAATAAAAATAATCCAGGAACGTTTACTATCAGAGTCTTGAAACTCTCTTGAACTATAGAATATATCAGCAAAAACTAATAATATTATTCCATTGTATGACAGATTTTGTGACCATATAACACCAATCATTAATACTATTTCAAACAAATTCCATTTTGAAAAAATTGGCCATTTTTTCTCAGTTGAGTACATTTTATAGGTAGATATAAAAATAATACCGACGAAAAAAATAATTGAATACCAAAAAATCTGGTCAGGTGATTTTGAAATATTATTTAATTCTCCCAATAAGAGTATCATCTGTCCCTTTGAAATTACATAGTTTGTAATCTGTATATACAAAGCTCCATTGTATATAATGGTTAGAAAATTAATTAATAAAAGCAAAATTATAGAGTACTGAACACCTTTTACCTGTTTCATTACTGCCACCCATTAATATCAAACTGAATTATATTATTTTTATCAACAAATTGTACAGGTATAGTATATAATTCTTCAACTTCTTCTTTTTTTACTAATAAATCTATTGTTTCCGATACTTTTCTACCCATATGAGATGGAAATTGAGCAACTGTTCCCGTAACTTCATCTGTTGTAGCTAATAAATGCTTCATATCTGGTGAACCATCTATTCCGTAAATAAGTTTTTTTGAAGTTATTTTCAATTCTTTAATTGCTGCTAGAGCTGCTAGAGCTCCTATAGCTGCTCTATCATTTAAAGCCACTATAGCATCAAATTGTAAACCTTCAGATAACGCATCACCTACAGTAGTCATAGCATACTCTGTTTGACCAACTGTTTCTCTTTCTGAGATAATTTGGTAATGTTCTTCTGATTTTATTGTATCCAAAAAGCCAGTTATTCTCTGGTTAGCTGATAAAGCATCTTTGTGCGTTAACAAAAGAATATGAGCATTTGAGGTGCGTTTCATCAAATCCTTGGCAATTAATATCCCAGCATGGTAATTATCAGAAACTATGCTCGTATCAACTTTTATATTATTCAACTGACTATCTACTGCTATAACTCTAATTCCAAAATTCTTTGCCCTACTTAACGCTTCTACTATTTGCTCGCTATCACTCTTAACCGGATTAATAACAATAACATTCACTCGCTTCTCTATAAATTCATCAATTTGTTTACTCTGTTTTTCTTCACTCATCTCTGCATCCCGAGTATACAATATCTGACCTTCTAAATCAGAATAGCGTTGAATCTCATTATGTAAATGTCTATAAAATTCACTATTCATTGTCATATAAGTCGCTCCAACTTTTATTTGTCCCGGAATAGGATCTGTCTGACTCACATGAGTATAAATCGCAAAAACAAATACGACTACTGTACAAAATATAATTTTGACGATTGTTCTTGTATAATCTCTACTCATTTCAACCTCCAAAAAGTTTCAACTAGTTCATTGTAACACATTTAGACAGTATAAAAAAGCCTGAGAACAACTCAGACTTTTTAATGCTTAAAATGGCAATTCTTCCTCTTCCAAGACCAAATCCGCCAAATCCTGTCCTGCATTATTTTCACGAATGGCACGTTGAGCACGACTTTCCAAAAGTTGGAATCCTGTGACAAGTACTTCAGTCACATAATTCATTTGACCATTTTTCTCAAAGCGACGGGTACGAAGTTCTCCATCCACAGAGATAAGACTACCTTTAGTTGCGTAGCTGGCCAAGCTTTCTGCTAGTCTGCCCCATAGAACCATATTGACAAAGTCAGCTTCGCGCTCCCCATTTTGGTCTTTGTAACGACGATTCACAGCAATGGTTGCACGCGCTACTGACTTGTCATTGTTGGTTTTGTGCAATTCTGGTGTAGACGTTAAACGTCCAATCAAGATAACTTTATTATACATATTTTCTTCCTCCTACTTATCTATTCGTAGGAAATCAAAAAAAGTTACAGAAATTTGTAACTTTTCGAGAAAATTTTTTATTTTTTATGAACCATGAAACCTGTCGCCTGTTGATTGGCCATGATGGTCATATCTGTAATCTGCACACGACGAGGTTGACTGGTCACATAGACTACTGTGTCTGCAATATCCTGAGCTTGCAAAGCTTCGATTCCTTGGTAAACGGACGCAGCTCGTTCTTTATCACCGTGAAAACGTACCGTCGAAAAATCTGTTTCGACAATCCCAGGCTGAATGGTTGTAACCTTGATATCCGTTGCGATGGTATCAATTCGCAGTCCATCCGAAAAGGTCTTAACCGCTGCCTTGGTAGCTGAGTAAACAGCGGCACCCGCATAGGCGTAGATTCCTGCGGTTGACCCCATGTTGATGATATGTCCTTGATTGGCTTTTACCATTGCTGGCAAGAAAGAGCGAGTGACTGCCATCAAACCTTTGACATTGGTATCCAGCATGGTCAACATATCCAACTCTTCATAGTCCTGATAAGGTGCTAAACCTAGAGCCAGTCCGGCATTGTTGACCAGAATATCAATCTGACCTATCGTTTCTAGAATATTGGAGCAAACAGTCTTCACCATGGTCATATTCGTCACATCTAGTTGAAAGGTCCAGACATTTTGATTTGGATAGGTTGCTGCAAACTCCGACTTGAGGGCTTCGAGCCTGTCTGTCCGTCGTCCTGTTAGAACAACATTCTCCCCCTGCTCCAGATAAGCACGCGCAATCGCTTCACCGATTCCTGAGGTCGCCCCTGTAATCACTACATTTTTTGCCATCTTATTTCCTTCTAGCTGGTCTATCAGATACTAACAAGTTCCTAGGCAGTCCAGTGTTTGGCTGGGTCAAATGGAGTTCCGACAACTTGGGCTTCTGATAATTCAATAACCCCTCGTTTTTGCGGAGCATTTGGCAAATGCAATTCACGAGGACTGCACATCATGCCAAAACTCTTTTCACCACGAAGTTCTCCTGGGAAAATGAGATTGCCTTTTGGCATCATAGCTCCAGGAAGAGCTACAATGGTTTTCAACCCGACACGCGCATTGGGAGCTCCTGCAACGATTTGCACTGTCTTGTCACTTGCGACTGCAACTTGGCAGATGTTGAGGTGGTCACTATCTGGATGGGCTACCATCTCGACAATCTCACCAACAACAAACTTAGGTTCCTTGTCATTGACAATTTCTTCTGTAAAACCTTCCGCCTGTAATTCTTGGTTCAAACGAGCGACTTGTTCATCTGATAAAAAGACTTGACCTCGCTCTGCAATTTCAAAGAAACTTGAAACTTCGAAAATATTCCAAGCTACTGTTTCTCCATTCTCTTTTAGAAAAACACGGGCTACCTTGCCTTTGCGTTCTACATCCAGTTTGGCATCTCCGCTATTTTTCACGATGACCATAAGGACATCACCGACATGTTCTTTGTTATATGTAAAAATCATTGTTTCTATTTTCTCCTATTTCAGTCCTGCTAAAAAGTCATTAATTTGTTGCTTGCTTTTACGGTCGCGATTGACAAAACGACCGATTTCCTTGTCCTTTTCTAGAACAACAAGGCTAGGGATTCCGTAAACATCCCAGAGTTTAGCCAAATCCATATACTGGTCTCGGTCCACTCGAATAAAGGTGAACTCTGGATTGGTCTCCTCAATCTCTGGCAAGGCAGGATAGATATAACGACAATCGCCACACCAGTCTGCTACAAAAAGAAAGACCTTCTTGCCATCTTTTTCTACTAAAGATGCTAATTCTTCTATACTTGCTGGTTGTATCATAAGACTTCCTCCTCATAGACTAGGTCTTCGTTTTCATAGATAAAGGTATAATGACGGCCATCCTCAAAAATGACACCACCGACTAGTCGTTCTAGACTACTTTCATAAACTTGAACATAGAGAGTCGCAATTTCCCCCATATCTGAAAAATGGTCTCGCACAATCGCTGTCAACTCTTCCTGAGTCTTCATGAGCTTATGGTCATCTGCAACTTTTTTCGTAGCAAGGGCAAGGCTCCCAATACCAAGCAGAGCCAGACCTGCCATCAACATTTTTTTAGCTTTCATACCATTCATTTTAACACAAAAAAGACTTTAGGACAAATGAGGAAGCAGCAGAAAATCAAGTAAAAAGCCTCTTCCTTTAAGGAAAAGGACTTCTTTATACTCAATGAAAATCAAAGAGCAAACTAGGAAGCTAGCCGCAGGTTGCTCAAAGCACTGCTTTGAGGTTGTAGATAGAACTGACGAAGTCAGCTCAAAACAGCGTTTTGAGGTTGTGGATGACGCTGACGTGGTTTGAAGAGATTTTCGAAGAGTATGATTCTTATTGCCAGGCGCCTGAGTTACCAACGTAGTAACCATCAGGTGTGTAGGTATTGCGAAGCATCTTACCTGATGAAGCTAGATAATACCACTTACCATTGTCTTTGACCCAATCATTCGCAATCATGGCACCAGAAGAACTTACATAATACCATTCTCCCTTGTCATAAAGCCAAGTGCTTGCTTTCATGGCTCCTGAGGTTGATAAATAGTACCACTTGCCTTGGTCGTAAAGCCAGTCACTCGCAATCATGGCTCCTGATGATTTAAAGGCATACCAGTTGCTACCTTGATAAAGCCAAGTTTGATTGAACATGACCCCTTTATCATTCATAAAGTACCAAGTTCCATTGTCATAAACCCAATCCTTCTGCACTAATTGACCTTGTTTTTGATAGTACCAGTTTTGATTTGATTTTAGCCAACTTTCTGCTTTTACAATCGGATAAAGTTCTTTGAAAGATCCTCCATCATATTTGTGACTGATAGATTTTAGTTTTTCAAGTTTCAACTCGCCATTGCCATAGTCTGCCCAAGCAAAGACTTTTTGACCATTGACAGTCTCTGGTAAAGTAGCAGTGTAAGTCTTGGTTTGATAATCCCATTTAGCATCGAGGTAGGTGTATTGATCATTTGATTCTTCAATACGATAGTAACCTCTCTTTCCACTATCATTATGAATATCATCCACAACTTTCGTTGACCAGGTCTTGACTTCGTTTCCGCTCTTAGCCTCGACCTTGATATCTCCTCTATAGCCATATGGAACATAGAAATTCAGATAACGCCCTTCTACGCCAATCATAGACTTGTCCTTTTCTTGACCTAGGAAATTGACAGTTTGATCTTGACCATTGAGACTAACTGTCCACTCGATTTTCTCTGTTTTTGGCAAATCCAAGACTTTGATATCCACTTCATGACCATTGTTAAACCGAAGAATCTTGCCATCTTGATACTGTACTCCACACTTAACAACCCATTCTTCTTTAAGCTCAAATGCCTGCCCTGAATGTGGAAAAGCCAGTAAAGCTAGACCAGCTAGAGACAAACCAAATAGTGTGATTTTCTTCATTGTAGTTCCTCCTTAGTTGTTGTTATGTTAATTATATCACTATGTTTTTATTTTGCAACTCATATCCTAAATATGCAAGCAAAAAACCTCTGAGATTGTTCTCAAAGGTTATAATCTAGCTAATTGCTGTTCTCAACTGCTGCAGTGACAAAGGCTGTGTAGAGTTCTTCTGGGCGATTTGGACGGCTTGACAGTTCAGGGTGATACTGACACGCTACAAAGAATTTATTTTCAGGAATTTCCACGATTTCTACCAAACGATTGTCTGGAGAAACTCCTGAGAAGACAAAGCCTGCTGCCTCAAACTGCTCACGGAAGGCGTTGTTAAACTCATAACGGTGACGGTGACGGCGTTGCACCACTTCTTGATTGTGATAAGCAGCCGCAGCCTTAGAGCCACGTTTCAACTTAGATGGATAAAGTCCCAAACGAAGGGTTCCACCCATATCCTCAACATCAATCTGATCACGCATGATATCAATGATAGGGTATTTTGTTTCTGGTGCAAGCTCTGCAGAATTGGCACCTTCGAGTCCTAAAACGTGACGAGCAAACTCAATACAAGTCAGCTGCATTCCCAAGCAGACACCTAACATTGGAACATCATTTTCACGCGCATAGCGGATGGCTTGGATTTTACCTTCCGTACCACGTTGACCAAAACCTCCTGGTACGATGATTCCGTCTGCATCAGACAAGAGCTCTGCTACATTCTCTGCCGTCACATCATTGGCATTGATCCAATTGATTTTAACTTCTGCATCGTTGGCATAACCAGAGTGTTTCAAGGCTTCAACAACAGAAATGTAGGCATCTTGCAACTCAACATACTTACCGACAAGGGAAATTTTTACTTGTTTCTTGAGGTTCATGACCTTGTCCACCATAGCTGACCACTCTGTCATATCCGCTGCTGGTGCGTCTAATTTCAAGTGATCACAGACAATTTGGTCCATACCTTGTGCCTGCAAGTTCAATGGAATTTGGTAAAGATGTTCAACATCTAAAGACTCGATAACAGCCTCTGGTGCCACATCACAGAACTGGGCCAGTTTGTTTTTAATTCCTTGACCAGCTGGCTCTTCTGTACGAATAACCAACATATTTGGCTGGATTCCCAAACCGCGTAATTCTTTTACAGAGTGTTGAGTTGGTTTGGTTTTCATTTCACCAGCTGCCTTGAGGTAAGGAAGGAGAGTTGTATGGATGTACATGACATTGTCCGCACCCACATCTGCCTTCATCTGACGAAGGGCCTCTAGGAATGGCAAGGACTCGATATCCCCGACAGTTCCACCAACTTCTGTAATAATGACATCAGAATCAGTCGTTAGAGCGGCACGCTTAATTTTTTCTTTCAAAGCATCTGTGATATGAGGAATGACTTGAACAGTTGCCCCAAGGTATTCTCCACGGCGTTCCTTACGAAGAACTTCACTATAAATTTTCCCAGTTGTCACGTTGGAATATTTATTGAGATTGATATCAATGAAACGTTCATAGTGACCCAAGTCCAAATCTGTCTCAGCTCCGTCATCTGTCACAAAAACTTCCCCGTGCTGGTAAGGACTCATAGTTCCTGGATCAATATTGATATAAGGGTCAAATTTTTGAATGGTTACTTTTAGACCACGATTTTTCAAGAGACGTCCCAGACTTGCTGCTACAATCCCTTTCCCAATAGACGATACCACACCACCAGTTACAAAAATATATTTCGTAGACATAGATTCCTCTTTCTAAAATGCTCAAGGCCTTGTTAACTACAAGGGGAGATAGAAAACAAAACCCTACTAATAAGAATAATCTGGGACAACTGCACCAGATTCACAACTAAAATACAAGAAGATAACTTCTTGAAAAAACAAAAATAGCTCCCTAAGAACTAGGGAGCCCCGACCTCTAAAAGAGGTGCCCGAACATTATGATACCTAAAATTAGGATAATTGTCAATAGCTAACTTTTATTCCTCGATGTTTTCAGCATCATCATCTGAAAACTCGTCGTCATCTTCGTTAAGATCCACGTCTTCACCCAAGTCATCTGGGGCTATTTCGTTGATTTCTGCATCGTAAGCTTCCACTTCATTTTTCTCATCATCTGGATTTTCATCATCGTATGAAAGAGCTGGATCTGCTTCGTATGCATCTTCGTCTTCTGGATCATCTGCATTGTAGTCAATAGCATCAGAATCACCATCCATGAAGGCATTGACACGTTTTTTCTTAGCTTTTGGTGCTACTTCATCGTCGTCATTTTCTTCAAGAGCGATGATTTCTTCGTCGATTTCGTCTACACCATACCATGAACGAAGCCCCCATTTGTTGTCTCCAAGTGAGATGAAGCTACCGTCAAAGTTCAACTCTGTGTAGAACAAAGGCAAGGCTTCACGGATATCGCTGTTTGATGTTCCAAGGTAGTTTTGAATTTCGTTTACAAGATCGCTAAAATGCATCTCATGGTCGCGACCACGAAGTTCCAAGATAGCACGCGCTACCTCAATCATAGATAGTTCACTTTTTTCTTGCCCAGCAAATACTTCTAATTCCAAAGCGTTTCTCCTCATTTATACTACTATCGCCAGAGCGAACAGACTCTGACCTCATTTTATCATTTACTCTTTATTTTACGATAATTTTGCAGAATAGTCAAAGGTTAAGGGGAACTAATACAAATCTTCTAAGCTTCTATATTCAATGATTTCATTTTTTATGATGCTCTTTTGGAATTCAAAATGATTCAAAGGATTATCAATTAACACTAGCTTGGGAATATCATCTAGGTTAGTAACTAAGGATAAAATAAAATCTGATTTAAACTCTTTGGCTTTTTCATATTCTCTGGCAGTCAATCGAATGCGACCCTTAGATTTTCGAATTCCTTTAACTTCGGCAAGATAGGAATGCTCTTGAACATCTACTTGAAAGTCATATCCATCACCATAAAGACGGGCATCGGTCAATAGTCCACCTTGAAATTTTTCTTCTTTATCAAAATGAAGGAGAAAATAATTCTCAGCCTCCATTCCAGTTTCTTGTAGACGTTTGAATTTAGTTCGAATAATTGGTTTTTCAATGGTAGTAATGCCTGTTCGCTTTCCTTCGCTGGCAAGTAACATTTTAACGATTTCAGCATAACTATGAACATCTTCATTTCCAAACATCATATCAATTAAATCTTTACGAAAACGGTAAACTTCAGCTTTCTGCCACCAACCTTTTCGATTATTGTCAAAATAAGGATCAAATAAATCCATTCTATTTTTTACAACTCCAGTTGTTTCAGCAATTCCCAGAGAAACCACATAGCGATAAAACTCCGACTTGCTAGAACATTGAAATTCTTTTATAAAAAGCTTGTCAAACTTAGCAAGACCATAGCCAATTAAATTTAACAATTCATAATGCGGGTGCTTATACTCAATGAAAATCAAAAATCAAACTAGGAAGCTAGCCGCAGGCTGTACTTGAGTACGGTAAGGCGACGCTGACGTGGTTTGAATTTGATTTTCGACGAGTATTAGACATCACTTTCTCCATCAATAAATATTGATTTCATTATACCAAAAAACACGGCTCATCACCGTGTTTCTGTGTTTATTTCACCAACTTCTTCATCTCATCAATACGTGCGACGGTCGCATCGTATTTCGCTTGGTAGTCGGCTTGTTTGTCACGTTCTTTTTGGACAACTTCTGGTTTGGCATTGGCTACGAAGCGCTCGTTAGAGAGTTTCTTGCCGACCATATCCAGTTCTTTTTGCCATTTAGCGAGTTCCTTGTCGAGACGAGCCAGCTCTTCTTCGACATTGAGAAGATTAGCCAGTGGCAAGTAGATTTCTGCTCCTGTGATGACACTTGACATTGCGAGTTCAGGGGCAGGGATGGTTGATGCGATTTCCAAGTGTTCTGGATTTGTGAAGCGTTTGATGTAGTTGACATTGCTGTTAAAGAAGGCTTCCAAGTCGCTATCGCTTGTTTTAACAAGGATGGTGATAGGCTTGCTTGGTGCTACGTTTACTTCAGCACGCGCATTACGAACGGCACGGATCAAGTCTTTGAGACTCTCTACACCTGTGTGAGCAGCGAGGTCTTCAAAGGCTGGATTGACAGTTGGGTAAGCCGCTGTAACGATAGAGCCTTCTGAGATTTGTCCAAAGATTTCCTCTGTCACAAATGGCATGATTGGGTGGAGGAGACGAAGGATCTTGTCCAAAGTGTAAAGGAGAACAGAACGTGTGATAACTTTCTCTTCTTCGTTGTCGCTGTAAAGGACTTCCTTAGTCAACTCAACGTACCAGTCCGCAAACTCATCCCAGATGAAGTTGTAGAGGATATGTCCAGCGACACCAAACTCAAACTTATCAAAGTTGGCAGTAGCTTTTCCGATTGTTTCATTGAGGTTGTGGAGAATCCAGCGATCAGTGACATTTCCAGCTTCCTTGTTGACCACTTTTTCGACATTGGCAGTTGCTTGCTCAAGGGTCAAGCCTTCATTGTTCATAAGGATGTAGCGAGAGATGTTCCAGATTTTGTTAATGAAGTTCCATGAAGCATCCATTTTCTCGTAAGAGAAGCGCACGTCTTGTCCTGGTGCAGAACCGTTTGAAAGGAACCAACGAAGGGCATCAGCACCGTATTTCTCAATGACATCCATAGGGTCAATTCCGTTTCCGAGAGATTTAGACATCTTGCGTCCTTGCTCGTCACGGATGAGACCGTGGATAAGCACGTTTTGGAATGGCTGACGACCAGTAAATTCCAAGGATTGGAAGATCATACGAGATACCCAGAAGAAGATGATGTCGTAACCTGTTACCAAGGTTGAAGTTGGGAAGTAGCGTTTGAAGTCTGCTGAGTCGACATCAGGCCAGCCCATGGTTGAGAATGGCCAAAGGGCAGAACTGAACCAAGTATCCAAGACATCTTCATCTTGTGTCCATCCGTCACCTTCTGGAGCTTCTTCACCGACGTACATTTCACCCTCAGCATTGTACCAAGCAGGGATTTGATGACCCCACCAGAGCTGACGAGAGATTACCCAGTCGTGTACATTTTCCATCCATTGAAGGAAGGTATCGTTGAAACGAGGTGGGTAGAATTCTACCTTGTCCTCTGTATCTTGGTTGGCAATAGCATTCTTAGCCAATTGGTCCATCTTGACGAACCACTGAGTAGACAAGCGTGGTTCAACCACAACACCTGTACGCTCTGAGTGACCAACACTGTGAACACGTTTTTCGATTTTAACAAGGACACCGATTTCTTCCAACTTGGCAACGACTGCCTTACGAGCTTCAAAACGGTCCATGCCTGCAAATTCAAAGGCCAAGTCATTCATGGTTCCGTCATCATTCATGACGTTGACTTGTGGCAAGTTATGGCGTTGACCAACCAAGAAGTCGTTTGGATCATGGGCAGGCGTGATTTTCACAACACCAGTACCAAACTCAGGGTCTGCGTGTTCATCCCCAACGATTGGAATCAATTTATTAGCGATTGGAAGGATGACATTTTTTCCGATCAAGTCCTTGTAGCGTGGGTCTTCTGGATTGACCGCAACGGCAACATCCCCAAACATAGTCTCAGGACGAGTTGTTGCCACTTCAAGGGCGCGTGAGCCGTCTTCTAGCATGTAGTTCATGTGATAGAAGGCACCTTCTACGTCCTTGTGGATAACTTCGATATCAGAAAGGGCTGTGCGAGCAGCTGGGTCCCAGTTGATGATAAACTCACCACGGTAGATCCAACCTTTCTTGTAAAGGTCCACAAAGACCTTACGAACAGCTTTTGACAAACCTTCGTCAAGAGTGAAACGCTCACGAGAGTAGTCTACAGAGAGCCCCATCTTGCCCCATTGTTCCTTGATAGTAGTGGCATATTCGTCTTTCCATTCCCAGACCTTGTCGAGGAATTTTTCACGACCTAGGTCATAACGCGTAATACCCTCACCACGTAAGCGCTCCTCAACCTTAGCTTGAGTGGCAATCCCCGCGTGGTCCATCCCTGGAAGCCAAAGCGTATCAAAACCTTGCATGCGTTTTTGACGGATGATAATATCTTGAAGAGTCGTATCCCAAGCGTGACCAAGGTGGAGTTTCCCAGTTACGTTTGGTGGTGGAATCACGATAGAATAAGGCTTAGCCTTTTGATCGCCTGAAGGCTTGAAAACATCAGCATCAAGCCATTTTTGGTAACGACCAGCCTCAACCTCGGCTGGATTGTATTTAGGTGAAAGTTCTTTAGACATGTGTTTGTCCTTTCTCTATTTTGTTCATTTTATTTTGAATTTGCTTAGCAACTTCTTCTGCAGACAAATTCGTATTATTTATTTTAAGGTAGTGGTACAACTCATTCGGTTGATGTTGGGAATTTAATTGAAGTGTTTCAGCAGTCTCTAAAATTTCTCTTTCAGATACCTCAATATGTCGTTTTAAGGGTTTGTGCTTTAATCGATTCTCCGTTCGATTTCGATGTAAGCGCTCCTCAAGACTTGTTTCCAACTCCACAAAAAGAATCTCTTGATGATAGTCATCCAATAAATCCTGAATTTGCTTTAAATACATCAGCTGGTACTGATTTGAAAAATCAATTACGTCAGTTAAAATTACTGATCGCTGATTTCTTGCACTTGCTCCAAGGAAAGAAAAGGTGATTCCACGAACAAATTCCCACATTTCCTCTGTAAAGTCCTGATAGATTTCTAATGCAAAATCGATGGCTTGATGGTTATAAAAGAGGGTAGAATCCGTCAGTCGAGATAGTTCTTGACCAATGGTCATTTTTCCTGAGGCCGGAGCACCAATGATGAAAACATGCATCAAATTACCTCCCACTCACTCCTCAGCAAACCATATATCAGACTGTCACAGCGGTTTCCTTGAACATCTTTACGGTCTCGGATACGAGCTTCGAGGGTAAATCCAAGTTTTTCTGCAACTCGTTTACTTTGGACATTATAACCAAAACAAGTCAATTCAATCTTGTGAAGACCTAGTTCTCTAAAAGCTAGGTCAATCAAAGCTCGCGCTGCTTCTGGAACATAACCTCGACCCCAATAGTCTGGGTGCAAGGTGTAGCCAATCTCCAGTACATCGTCTTCGTGCCGATGGTTGAAATCAACAGAGCCGATGACTTTATCGGTTCCTTTGACGACAATCCCATAGCCAGCTGGGAGATTGTCCTTTTGATTGCGTTCTGGAAGGATATGCTCCAGATAGTAAACCTCATCTTCAAGGGTTTTGACTGGAGGAAAGCCTGCTGGATAGGCGACCTCTGGCAAACTAGCATAGGCATGGATATCTTCAGCGTCAGTCACTGTACGAACTCGTAGGACGAGTCGTTCGGTTTCTAATCGTTCTGGCAATTCAGCTCTTGACATCCTTCTTCCTCGCTTTCTTGATAAAGCTTCCCATGGGATTGACTCGGTCATCTAGATAACGATAAACGCGCTGATGCCCGTCCCCCATAAAGTAAGTCGGCGCAAAACGGTCATTTTTAAAATGTCCCTTATCATCCAAGAGTTCAGAATTAACCAGTCGCTCGATAATCTTGGCAAAGATGTGACAAATACCGTCTTCCTCAATAATTCTATCAACTTGACATTCTAATACGACTGGACAAGCCTCTAAAATCGGAGACTGAGTCTGTTCAGAAATCTCGTGGTCTAGCCCCAGGTGTTTCAATTTCTCTCGATGACTGATAAAACCAGCCTGCTCCATCTCGAGCATGAGATTTTCATCAGGAATATTCACAGTAAACTTCTGGTAATGCTTGATTTGCTCAGCCGCATTTTCCTCAGCTCCGACACCAATGACTAGCCAATCTCCCAAGCTATAAGAGGAGCTACAGGTCGTAATATTGTGTCCAAAATTCTGATCCTGATATCCCAAAATGAAAATAGGAAAGCCATAATAGAGTTTACTTGTTTTAAAAGATTGCTTCATGACAACCTCCTTTGACCAAGATACAAAAGAAAAACCCTGCCATCTACATGACAGGGACGAATGTGTTTATCCGCGGTACCACCCAAATTCGGGCAAGGCCCGCAACTCTCGTCTTTAAAATAAAAAGACAATTTTATTTCATTTTTCATCCATTAGCAACCAGTTTTGACACATTTGTGGACTTCTCAGCACCGCCACTTTCTGTAAAATGTGGGATTCAAAACACCTCTAATGGCTTTATTGTAACAAGATTTTGACGGAAATGCAAGGATCAAGAAAAATTACTTGAACTTGATGCCATTTTCCTTCAATTTCTTAATAGTAGCTGGGCCGATTCCTTTCAAGGCAAGGAGTTCTTTTTCAGTCCAGTTTTTGAAATCTGACGCAGACTTGATTCCTTCATCATAGAAAGTTTTGGCACGGTCAAGTGGAAGTCCACCCAAGTTTGCTGCAAAATCTTCTACAGAATTGGCTACTTTTTGAGCTTGCTCTTTGG
Organism: Streptococcus mitis; assembly: GCF_905187535.1. Lineage (GTDB taxonomy): Bacteria > Bacillota > Bacilli > Lactobacillales > Streptococcaceae > Streptococcus > Streptococcus mitis_BS. The sequence continues at coordinate 129,986 of NZ_CAJJIE010000069.1, read as the reverse complement.
TAGCTTCTACTGCTTGTTCAACTTTTTTAGAAACAGCCTTACCAGCTTGGCTTGCTGACTGTTCTGCACGTTTTACGACTTTTTTTGTCTCTTCTACAACCTTCGTCACAGTACTTGAGAAAGCACCTGCACGACGGAGGCTATTTCGTAATTGTTTTTTACGATTGAGTTTCTTTGACATGATAAAATCCTTTCAATAAAAAACCCCTGCTCTGACAAGGATTTAATATAAATATTCTATCAAGATTTTAGTAAAAAATCAAGAATCTATCTCGTTTAATAATTTCTCTCACCAAACAAGCCTTCTGGCAAATCATGGAATCCCTTGCCTGCTTTGAAGTTTTCAAACTTACCAAGCAAAAACTGATAAGCATCCAAGCGACTTTCGTATCGAATCATGGCATCTTTGGCACGCTCATCTTGGTCTTCTTCATAGACTTTTTGGCTTTCCTTGTGCGCCATGTCGTTAATCATAATCTGGGTATTGACCCAAGCCTCAAATTCCTTCATAAACTCTTGTTCGTAACTCATTTTTTCTCCTTATTCTAATCCACGGAAATAGTCCGTATCAATCTCACGGTAGGGTTGAATATCCTGAACATACTCCAGCACCCCTTGAAATTCTCCCTCTTCATCGTGCACTGCTGCGTAGGTGATGTGGACAAACTTACCTCGCGACTCAGACTTGAACCACATTTCATACTTGTCCTTAGTACCCTCACGAAGCCCCTTCATAATGGTCTTAACCTTGTCCAAATACTTAGGTGGATGACAGAGTTCAACATTGCGCCCAACTTGGGACGGCGTCCGTTTGAAAATCATCTCGTCAGTCGGCGTATTGTCATTATAATACTGGAAAATATCGTCTTTATTGACAAAAGTAATCTCCATAGGGAGGTGATTGAGAATGAGATTGGCCTGCTCGACCGAGAGATAGCCATTGCCAAAAGACTGTTGACTATGACGGTCCAGCACTGCTTCCTTTTCCTTAGGAGTAAAGGTAATTGTAAACTGACCTTCTGGCGTATCGATGACTTTCTGAACTTGACCCTCTACCGTTTCTAGCTGAATAGGCTCCTCTGCGCTCTTTTCCTCAACAAAACTCTGTCTTTCTGGCACCCATTTCTCAGACGGACGGATGATGGCATAGCCATAGGTATCGCTCTCCTCCGCAATCTGAAGCCAGTCATCCTGAGTAAAGGACTCAAGGAGAATCATGAGAAGGATGGACTCTTCCTTGAAAATCATACTTTCAAACTCTGTCGCAAAGGCTTCAAAAGCTTCTTTTACGCTGCTAATTGACACTTCTGGCAGTGACTCGGCTGTTGTTAGAGCTGTTTGAAAGAGTTCCCTAATCTGGTCATCCACTCCCCACATGACCTTAGGAGGGGAATCGTGTCCATAGCGCTCCATGATAGGAAAGAAGAGTTCTTCCTTGCGCTGGTAGTGGATGTCAAATTGCCCCACAAGTCCCATCTGACGCACCAAGCCCTTACGCATCTCCACCAGCATTTCTTCATCTTCCATAGACTCATAGGTATCTAACAATCTCCGAATGCGAATCAAGGCCGCACGGAGGGCTAGATTTTCTTCTTTGAAAATCCGAACTGGGTGACCTGGATGCTCAGTATCCTCTACTTCGACACTTTTAATAGCATTTTTAAAAAGATTAGCATGGACATCGCAAAGTTCCATAACATCTTCAAAGGTGACACCTGAGTCTGAGTTCATCAGCTCGTGCTCCATGAGGGAAATCTCTATGGCTGAGACACCTGTAAAGGTCGCATCAAAACGCTCCTGAACCGACTCAGGAGAGGCGCCATTATGCAATTCTAACAAAATATCCCGCAGGACATGAATTCGTTCATCTGCCATTAGTCTAATCCAATCACTTCGTAACCATTTGCTTCCAGCGTGCGGACAATCTTGTCCATAGGAGTTCCTTCAAGCTTAGAACCCTGTTTGAGTGATACTTTACGACCAACTGTGTTGCGCATCAAGGGATTAGCAAGGGGTTTAAAACCAAGCTCAACTAGAATTTCCAAGACTTCTGGATGCTTGTCCACCACTTCTGCAACGGGAATTGACACATCGATGATATTGTCCATGACGACCTCCATTGTATGTTCTAAAATGATTTTACTGCTTTTATTATACCACAAGGAAAGAGATTAAAAAACTAGCAGTGGAGTTCCTGCTAGTTCTCTGCGATTTGGATTACCATCTAGATAAGTTTAAAGAGCCAATCCAATAGTTTAAATAATAGCTTGTAAAACAGCAATTGGACTGCAAAAGAGATGATCATCCAAAAGAATTTCACAATCCCAAAAATTGGTTTGATAAAAAGAATAGCAAGAAGACCCAGAAAAATTTCATTCTCTCTCCTCTGGCTTGATGAGCCACCGAGCCGTATCCATTAACTTGTCTGCAATAAAAAGTTTCCCCAGACCGACAACGACATTGTCATCTTTCTTTATCGTTTTCATTACTTTTACACCTTGCACGGTCAAAAAGTAATTACCATAAATTTTAGCAAAAGCTTTGATAGGCCCCATATTATCTTCCCTCGTTTAACTACACTTTCAAAATATTGACGATACCAGTCTTGCTGGCTATTTCTGTGAAATTTACTCTTTTCATTTCCTATAATATCATACAAGTTGAATTTTATAAGGCTTTTTAATAATGTTTAACTCTGGAAAGGTTCCGCCAGCATGTTTTATTGCCTTTTCCTCCACCAAAAAAGAGGGTTGCCCCTCTTCTTAGTTCTTATCCAGATTGCGTAGCATTTCGTCAATCTTGTTTCCATATTCGATGGATTCGTCTTTGACGAAAGTCAAATCTGGGATTTTGTACAATTTCAAATTGCGACCAAGTTCACGTTTGATAGTACCAGTTGCTTTTTCAAGCCCGATTTGGGCTTTTTGATTATCTGAAGCAAGGTTACTCAAAATGGTATAGTAAACCTTGGCAACAGACAAGTCACCTAGCATCTGAACATCTGTGATGGTCACACCTTGGACACGCGGATCACGGACTTTCTTTTGCAAAATCTCATTGACTTCACGCTTGATTTCCATGCCCACACGATCCGTACGAAAATGATTTGCCATGATATTCCTTTCTCTACTTCGAACCAAAAGCTAGGCCAGCAGACCTAGCTATTTTTAAACTTCTTGATTTTTAATTCAAATTGAAACGAAGTTCAATTTGAACTCATCCGCTTCTTTCGCCGTGGTGAAAGTGATGGAACTGATTTATCAGTCCCATCACAGGGGATTTTTGAGACCCTAGGCTCAAAAATAAGCAATGAAACCATCGGTTTGCTTGCGTCCCTCACCACCTAAGAAAGGAGCAAAAAATCTTATCGTTTGATTTCTTCCATGACATAGGCCTCAATCACATCGTCAGTCTTGATGTCATTGTAGCCATCAATCATCAATCCACCTTCACGACCGTTTGTAACTTCTTTCACGTCGTCTTTGTAGTGTTTCAAGCTTGCGAGTTCGCCATCATAGATAACAACACCGTCACGGATAACACGGACTTTAGAGTCACGAGTAACCTTACCGTTGATAACCATGAATCCACCGATAGTTCCCACTTTAGACACCTTGAAGGTTTCACGAATAACTGCTTCACCGATAACTTTTTCTTCGAATTCTGGATCAAGCATCCCTTTCATGGCTTCTTCCATCTCTTCGATAACCTTGTAGATAATGCTGTGGAGACGGATTTCCACATCGTCAGCTTCAGCTTGTTGACGAGCTTGTGGTGTAGGGCGTACGTTGAAACCAACGATAAAGGCATTTGAAGCTTCGGCAAGAGTCACGTCAGATTCGTTGATGGCACCGACCGCTGAGTGAACAATGGTAACTTTAACACCTTCTACATCGATTTTCTGAAGTGAGGCAGAAAGGGCTTCAACAGAACCTTGTACGTCGGCCTTGATGATAACGTTAACTGACTTGAGTTCACCAGCTTTAAGTGTATCAAAGAGGTTTTCAAGACTGACACGTTGAGTAGCTTGACGTTGTTTCATAAGGGCACGTTTGGCACGCTCTTCACCTGCTGCACGCGCAGATTTTTCATCTTCGTAAACGGCAAAGTGGTCACCCGCCATTGGAGCTTCATTCAAACCTGTGATAGAAACTGGTGTTGATGGTCCAGCAACTTTAACACGACGACCAAGGTCATTGGTCATAGCACGGACACGACCGAAGGTATTTCCGACAACGATAGGGTCTTGAACATTCAAAGTACCTTGTTGAACAAGAAGGGTTGCGACCGCACCTTTTCCTTTATCCAAGCGCGCTTCGATAACGGTACCGATCGCACGCACTGTTGGGTCTGCCTTGAGTTCTTGGATTTCTGCCACAAGAAGGACTGTTTCCAACAATTCTTCGATGTTTTGGTTGAATTTAGCTGAAATTTCAACAAATTCAGAATCTCCACCCCAAGCAGTTGACATAACTCCATGCTCTGCCAATTCACCGATAACACGTTCTGGGTTGGCACCTGGTTTATCAATCTTGTTGATAGCTACGATAATTGGAACGTTGGCTGCTTTTGAGTGATTGATAGCTTCGATTGTCTGAGGCATAACTCCGTCATCTGCCGCTACAACCAAGATAGTAATATCGGTAACAGACGCACCACGCGCACGCATCGATGTAAAGGCCGCGTGTCCTGGTGTATCGAGGAAGGTAATCTTCTTGCCGTTTTCCACGATTTGGTAGGCACCGATATGTTGAGTGATACCACCTGCTTCACCTGTCGCAACACGAGAGTTACGAAGGGTATCTAGGAGTGTTGTTTTACCGTGGTCAACGTGTCCCATGATAGTTACGACTGGTGGACGCTCAACCAATTCATCTTCATTGAGATAACCATCTTCGACAAAGAAACGTTCGATGTCGGCATTATCCACTTCAACCTTTTGTTTGGCTTCGATACCATAATCCACCATGAGGAGTTCAATTGTTTCCCCATCCAAGGATTGGTTTTGTGTGGCCATAACACCCATCATAAAGAGTTTCTTAACGATTTCAGCTGGTTCACGTTTGATACGTTTTGCGATTTCCGCAACAGTCATACCATCTGTATATTCAAATTCTGTTGGCAATTCATGGAATTTACGCTCTGTAACAGGTTTTGGAGCCTGATTACGATTGTTCTTGTTATTGCCTTTTTTGTTTTTCTTGTTGTTATTCCAGTTACTATTCTTTTGATTTCTCACTTGATTTTGACTACTTCGATTCTTTTGTTGTTTTCTAGGACCATCTTCTTCGTGATCATAATCGTCACGATTTTTGTCTGGTCGAGCTTGTTTTTTACGACGTGTATCCACTGCAGGTTCTTTTTTCTCAGGGACGACTTCAACCACTGCTTGAACTTGCTGTGCTTGTTGCGCTTGTTCAGCTAACTTAGCCGCTTCTTCAAAGATTTCCTCTGGTTCCTTGCGTTTGTTAGCTTGGGCCAAGGCTTCTTTAGCAGCTTGATACTGCTTGAAGCGTTCCTCGCTTGAACGTGCGTATTCTGCATTTTGCTCTGCTTTTAGGGCTGCTGCACGGGCTTTAAAATCAATGCGTGGAGCCGCTTGATTTGGACGCTTATCCTCTTGTTGACGGCGATCGTTTGCACGATTTTGCTGACCTTGCTGTTTCTTAGCTTGATCATTAAAGCGACGATTGTCGCGGTTGCCTTGACCTTGTTTTCCACCATTACGGCCGTCGTTTTTCTGACGGTTGCCGTTTTGTTGTTGGTCACGGTTATTGCCCTTATTTTGCTTACGTCGTTCTGCCTGCTCTTTGGCACGGGCTTCACGCTCAGCCTTGAAATTACGACTTTGCGGTTTAGCTGCTACTTTTTCTGTTTTAGGAGCGACTGGCTCAGCAGTTTTTGCCTCTTCCTTGGCTACAGCTGGTTTAGCTGGCTCAGATTTTTCGGCTTTCTTTTCTGCACTTGCTTTTGGTGCTGCAGGTTTTGCTTCTACTTTTGGAGCAGCTGCAGGCTTAAAGCTGGCAGCGATTTTTGCAGCGACAGCTTCTTCCACACTTGATGAGTGGCTTTTCACATCCAAGCCCAACTCTTTTGCACGCGCTACAACTTCTTTACTTTCTTTTCCAAGTTCTTTTGCGATTTCGTACAATCTTTTCTTAGACAAATCATGTCCTCCTCTTCTATTCCATAAGAGACCTCATTTTCTTTGTAAATCCAGCATCTGTTACAGCCAAAACCTTTCTCGATTTCCCGACTGCTATGCTTAATTCCAGTGTTGAAAACACGGTTACAATTTCTACTTGATAATAATGACTTTTATCTTGAATCTTCTTGGTCAGATTGGGTCCAGCATCATGGGCTAGAAAGACCAACTTGGCCTTGCCATCTTGAATGGCCTTGACCACCAATTCTTCACCCGATATAATCCGCCCTGCTCTCTGAGCAAGTCCCAAGAGATTGCTTATCTTTTGCTTATTCAAGTCCTAACTCTCTTCTTTTTACTTTGTGATCCACATAAGCGATCAACTCGTCATAAAAGCTTTCTTCCACTTCCATGTCAAAGCTACGGTTAAAGACCTTCTTCTTTTTAGCCTCTAAGGCTTCTGCATTGTCTAGCTTGATATAAGCGCCACGGCCATTGGCCTTGCCTGTCGGATCGATAAAGACTTGTCCTTCCTTGTTCTTAACAATGCGGAGCAAATCACGCTTATCAATCACTTCATTGGACACAACAGACTTGCGCAAAGGGATTTTTCTCGTTTTCATCTTTCCCTCCTCTAGCAGCTTTTATTCTTCTACAGTATCGTTTTCTGCTTCAAAATCTACCGAACCAGCTTCTTCCATGGCTTCAAATTCGCTAGCAGACTTGATATCGATACGGTAACCAGTCAAGTGAGCTGCCAAGCGCACGTTTTGCCCACGACGACCGATAGCAAGAGAAAGCTTGTTATCAGGAACAACCACCAAGGCACGTTTGCTGTCGTTTTCGTCAAAGATAACTTGGTCAACCTCTGCAGGAGCGATGGCATTGTAGATAAATTCAGCTGGATCTGCTACCCACTCGATAACGTCGATGTTTTCTTCGATTGGGACCATACGGTCGCTCTTGGCATCGTAGCGAGCTGGGTGGAATTTGCTAGTGATTTTCTTGATGTTAGCACCACCGCGTCCAACGATTGTACCGATAGCGTCCACGTTTGGATTATGGCTACGAACTGCAACCTTAGTACGGTCACCAGCTTCACGGGCCACGCTCATGATTTCAACAGTTCCATCATAAACTTCTGGAATTTCTTGTTCCATCAAACGTTTGATCATCTCTGGATGGCTACGACTAACAAAGACATTCACACCACGAGGGTTGTCTTCAACCTTGTAGACATAAACTTCAATACGATCATGAGAAGCAAAAACTTCACCAGGAATTTGATCTTGTTTTGACAATTGGGCTTCGATGCTGCCGAGGTTGACATAGATAAAGCGGTTGTCAAATCGTTCTACAGTACCAGACATGATTTCTTGTTCATGCTCTTTGTAAGTATTGTAAGTGATGGCACGTGTTTGCTTGCGCATTTTTTCCATGATGGTTTGTTTGGCAGATTGAGCTGCTACACGACCAAACTCAGCAGGTGCTTCTTCAAACTTGATTTTGTCACCAAGTTCATAGGCTGAATTAATGGCAAGAGCATCTTTCAAGCTGATTTCCAAACGGCTATCAAATACTTCATCAACAACTTCACGGACAGTATAAACTGTAAAGTCACCTGTTTTTTCGTTGAAGTCAATGGCTACGCTGTCTGATTGACCATAGCGTCTGCGATAAGCGGAACGAAGCGACTCTACTACTGCGTCGATGATATCTTCTTTTTTGATTCCCTTGTCTTCTTCCAAAATGCGGAAGGCCTCTAGCATTTCTTTACTCATGTTTTCTTCACTTTTGAATCCTCAAAAGCTATCCTTTCTTTTTCTATAATTTAACTGCTAAACGTGCTTTTGATACTAAACTGTATGGAATTTGGACAGTTTTCTTACGTGTCTTGTCCATATATTCCATGGTCAACTCGTCCTCTTCGAAGGCCAACAAGGTTCCTTCAAAGACCTTTTGCTTATCGATGGCTTGGTAGAGCCCGACATGGATGTATTTCCCAACCGCTCCAGCGACGGCATCCTTGGTTTTCAAAGGACGTTCCAAGCCTGGACTAGTGATTTCTAGGAAATATTGTTCTGGGAAGGGATCTGGCTTGATGGTGTCTAGGACAGGACTGATAATTTCTGTCAAGTCTGCCGTGTCGTTCAAGGTAATTCCTTCAGGTTTATCTACAAAAATACTGAGAATCATGTCACTGCCAATCTTTCCATACTCGATATCCACGAGTTCGAAAGGTGCTTGGATGACAGGTTCTACAACTTCTCTGACTAATTCTACGATTGTTGCGATTGCGTCCACCTCCTCATAAGCAAGAGGCGAAGATATTTCCCCGCCTCACTTTTCATATTCTTGCTACTAGTATAGCACGTTTGCCAACTTATGTAAAGCAAAAGCACTTATACAGCCTGATTTTAGGCTATTTCTTAAAATTCTGCCTCAACTCGGTAGATAACTTGACCCTTGTTGGAGAATTTTTGCTCATATTCTGTCATGACATTGCCTTCAAAATCACTAGCATGTAAATCAAGCCAGACACCATTGAGCTTCATGCCATACTGAGAAAAGCTCACTAAACTGTACTCAAACAAGCCACGATTATCCGTCTTGAAATGAATTTCTCCATTTTCAGGTAAGATACGCTTGAAAGTATCCAAGAAGGTCTTGTAGGTCAAACGACGCTTTTCATGGCGTTTTTTAGGCCAAGGATCTGAAAAATTCAGATACAAGCGATCAAGCTCACCGTCTTCAAAGTAGTCAGTCAAGTCAGAACCATCTACCCACAAGAGCTTGATATTAGGCACTCCAACTTCAAGCACCTTGTCCAAAGCGTAGCTCAAAACAGACTTTTGAATATCAATCCCGATATAGTTGATGTCAGGGTTTTGCTTAGCCATACCTGAAACAAAGGCTCCCTTTCCACTTCCAACTTCCACATGAATGGGGTTGTCATTGCCAAACAAGTCCCGCCATTTTCCCTTGGCTTCCAAGGGATTGAGGACCACATACTGGGGATTTGCCTCTAGTAATTCTGTCGCCCCTTTACGATTTCTAACTCTCATCTTCTCTTTCCATACTTGTCTCGGAAGTGACGCAAGCCATGGATCTCCCGATTGACATTTTCTAAATCTTGGTTCATATAATACTTGGAAATCTGGCTCAAATAAGACAATTGACCGTACCAATACAATTTATTTAATACCGTTTGATTGTACTTGTAACCGTAGTAGGTCAACCATTCCTTCCACTGATGTTCTGGAATATAATGGCAGAGCATGTGGGCCACATCAAACATGCGGTCGGTCAAGCGAACCGAATCCCAATCCACCAAATAAATCAAGCCACTGTCTGTCTCAATCCAATTACTATGTCGTACATCTCCATGGACAATGGTCGCATGGTCCTCTCTAAATCCTGGAATAGTCTGACGTAAATCAGCCATCACTTCACTGATAAAATGATTTTTACGCAAAGCATCTGGAGCCGTTTCCTGCCAAGACTGCAGTAAATCTACAGGTGTTTCCATGGCATACCCCAAACGACTCAACTGTGTCATCAACGGACGTGAGCGATGAAGACGGGTTAAAATATTGACGATTTGTTTACGATTCATATCATAGGGGGTCAATATCTTGCCTGTCAACCATTCTTGAGCACACATATCACGCCCATCTGCCAAACGGCGACTCCATAATAATTGTGGAGCAATTTGTTCTCTAGCTAGACCAGGTAGGATTGGAGAGGTGTTCATTTTTACAAAGATACGCTTCCCATCAGGATAGCTACCCATATAAGCCTTGCCACTTTTCCCAGGTATGGGAGTCAGTGTTAGCTCATTATCACCCAAATCCATTTCTTTCCTCCGTATAAAGTTTCCTTACTATTCTACTAGTTTTTGGCCTATTCGTCAACCGCTCCACGCCCGATTCTCAAAGAAAAGCCTCTGGGGTGGCTTGGGTATCATTATAGAAAGAAAAAGGTAAGCACCGTCTTCTACTTACCTTTCATAATTTTTATAAATAATATAAGAGTGGCCAAGCATTGTAAAACATGTGAACTAGAGTAGAAACCCATAGGTTTTGGCTCTTTTTATAAGCAAAGCCCAGTAACAAGCCCCCAAGTAGATAAAAAATAAACGAAGGGACATTAGAAGGTCCATGCATAAAAGAAAAGAGAGAGGAAGTCAGTACAATCCCTAACCAAGAATTGTCAAAAACCGCACCTTGAAGAAGTCCTCTGAAAATGAGTTCCTCCTGGATGGGGCCAAAAACTGAGGAAGTCAAAATCAAAGACAGGGAAATTCCTCTGCTGACTTCCGCCAAGTGTTGAACTCCTGCGCCAGAAGAAACAGCGAAGAAATGAATATAAACTAGCGTCTCAAGAACGCTTAGAAAAAAGATTGCAATGAAAAGCAAAAGTTGTTTCTTGCTTAACATCCCAAAAGAAACCATTTCAAACTTTCTAGCATAAGTAACACTCAGCGATGTTACAAGAAGACTTACAATAATCAATTCAGATTCATTTTGAAAAAAGTCCCCATGGTTAATCGTATAAGGAACTGTAATGACGATTAGTAGTACTAAAAATCCAAAGCACAAGGCATGAAATTTATCAAAAAACTCCATAAAGCTATCCTCCTCACCAAACAGACTTCCTACGCGTCATCCTTTAGCTCTAACCTTTCCAAAACAAACCATTTGAGTAACCAAAATCCGACCACATAACCAGCCCCTAAGAAGATAGCCATTAAAGATAGCATGGGATTCAGAAAATAAAAGATCACAACAGATACAAAGGTTAGCACAAAAACATTAAAGGCAATGGTGTCAGAAGCCAAGACTAGAATATAGGGCGTCAACCAGTCTAAGGTTTTGGAATCTAGGAAAAATAAGTGTTTATACATGATAACCTCCTCTATAGCTGAAAAGCAAGCCTTTTATTTTTTACCCCAAGACCCTATGTAGAAAAGTGAGCAAAAATGGTAAGTTTGCAATGATATTATTAACAATATGAATCGAATAAGAAGGATAGATACTCTTCGTATAACGCGTTAGCCAGGCAAATAGACAGCCCACTGCCGTATAGACAAGAATATCTGCGAAACTTGGCAAGCTAGAAAAGTGGGGCAAGGCAAATAAGAATGACGGAAAGAGAAGATCCAGCCCCCATCTCGAATTCTTAAAGAAGGCATGTTGAAGCAATCCCCTACATACCAATTCTTCCATCAGAGGTCCTAGTACGATTAAGGTTAGGTAAACACCAAACTCCGCAAAATTGGTCTCACTATAGGCAATAAACAAATTCCAACCTTCGTTCGTCCCCTGAACGTGTTTAGCTGTCAGATAGTTAAAACAGATAAGCACAACAGCGGCTAACACCGTCAGGACGGAATAGCTCAACCACTTTTTTCTAGGGATACGAAAGAGATAAGCATGGCCCGACCTAACCAAAATCCAAATCATCAAGCAGATAAAGAGAAGGCTGATGATGTTTCGAATCCAGATAATATTTCCTACCCAAGACGAGAACTCCCAATAATTGCTCCAAAATTGGGTCGTCCAAGACAGTCCGAAAAACAGAAACAAATAAGAAAGAATTGCACTCGTTTTAAAAAGAATAGAGTGTTTTTTCATAGAACTCCTCCCTACTATGACCTACCCTTGCCAGGCTCTACTACTGCAAGATTAAGAAGACAGTTTGTTCTTTTTAAGACTAACCCGACTACTAGATAATAGATATACTAAAGCATTAAAGACAATGAAAATATGTCCATAGAATAAAATCAACCTCGCATCCAAACCAAGATAAAGTTTAATCATCACAAAGATAAGCAAAAGAATTTGAAACCATATCGTTTTCCTAAAAATAAATTTAAAACGGTTTTGAATGTCTGCCTCCTTGATTTGGACCGCAAACCCTTTATTGGTAAGAAGAAAAACTCCTGCTTCAAACAATCCACTGTAGAGAACAATCCACCCAATCGATTCATTAGAGATTTGTAAAAATGTCCCTAAAAGAATATTCAAAATACTACTCAAGAAAATAACAAGAAATAATCTGTATTTCATATTAAATACCTCCATTCATTTATTTCACTAACAATTTAATAGAGCCTTCTACTCAAATATCCAGCCAGAAAAGGATAGAAAGCTACTTTTTATAATACTTCAAGCCCCAAATGAGTAGAAGCATAATAATCAAGCAGAGAATAGCGCCAATATAGGCAATTAGTTGTTGGTAAGATTCTCCTGCTGTGACACCTCTATACAAACAAATAATAGACATAAAACCTGTCAAGCCGATGAACATGAGTTGATTGGTTCTAGGACTAACCAAATCATCATCTTCAAACTTTCTTATCCTCATTTCTCTAGTGAGATAAACAGTGACCAAAATAGAAGCCAAGTTAATAACCACTAAAAGAAATTGGAAAACCAAGGAAAAATTTAAAAACTGACGAGATAGAAATAGATAAGTAGAGACAAGTAAAGGCAACTGACCTAAGAACAATCTCGCAAGGAAGATGTTCCGTTTTTTAGCAAGAAAAGTTTTCATTTCTTTGCTCCTTTCTTTTTAGTTAAAGCAAGATAGATTATAACCGCAATCATATAGGCTATGGTATAAAATAGATGATACCAAATACTCTCCCTAAGCGGATAAAGAAGGATAGACATAATCAGATACAGAACGAAAATGATCAGTATTTTTTTCTTCATAAGATTTTCTCCTAAATGTTTGTTGAGCTAGAACCTTTACACTGCTAGTATAGCACTCATTTTGACCTTGGATCACTGAAATCACAAATGGTCATCAAAACATCTTGAATTGTAAAAAATTAAAAAAAGCAAGCATGAAAACATACTTGCCCTTTACACCATATGATACCAACTTAATTTGTAGATTTTTTATCCTGCTATCACATATCATTTTGACAGGCGAAACAATATTAAAGAAACTCCCCTGTAGATTAAACTAGCGATAAAAAATCTCTTTATCTAATTAGATCTATCTTTATTCTTCTTTGGAGATTTTAAAAATTTTTCCCTAATTAAAGAAGTAATAAAAGAAACAAACATGCCAACAACAAAAACAATAAGAAAACTTTTGAAATCCATAATTACCTCCAAGTACAGTTCCTCTACTTACAGGCTCAAGCCTTTAAGCAACCATAATAGCCAATTGTAACGTTGTTTTTGCATTCACGAGGAATACCTCTTTTTACTTTCGTCTTATTACAACCTTAATAAGGTTAGTATACTACTATTTTTTAAAACTTTCCATCCAAATCATAAATGGTCATCAAAACATCTTGAATTGTTAAAAAATTTAAAAAGCAAGCATGAAAAACATACTTGCCCTGGGGGAACTTGACAATGTGAAAATACAAAATAGAGAACTACTCACCCTCACTTCCGTATGTTCTCATATATTCTCATAATCGCAACAAGGATAGCAGCTGTCCCACTTGCCAAAGCGATAAAGGTAATGATAAGGTTGAGGATTTCAGGCGTACTCCCTATTCTGTTGATAAGACGGAGTAGGGATATAACTGTCAACTGAATCAGGAGTATTGATTCTACTCTTACCATTGAAGTAAGTCTGTTTTCAACTGCATATAAAAAGGCTGGTAGCAAAACACAGGCTATAGCAATCACAAACAGGTTGCTCCCTGTTTCTTCTCCCTTGCTCACCACGGAAATCATGAGAAGATTTGATGCTATGATCAACGTAGAACAGATGATAAAAAAGGATTTCTTATTCATATAGGGTACCTCATATACTATGGCATTTTAATTGATGACTACAGGCAGTACTTCTTTCCACAAATCTTCTAATCATCAACTGACATCGAGTGAACCGTTAAAACCTGACGAAAGATTTGGTTTTGACAGGTGGTATTTAGACTGGTATTAGGATGGCTTTCCACAATTTTCATGACGGTATAGAGACCAACTCCTCTCTCCTCCCCTTTAGAACTTGCTCCAAAGGAGAAGATTTCAGAAATATCGATGCTCTCTTCTTTGATGGAATTTTCAATTATAAAGGTCTCTTGTTCTCCATTTTTTAAAAAAGCAATTGAAACATGAGGTTGACTGGCCTCTGCACTGGCTTCAATAGCATTGTCACAAAGGATAGACACAATGGTTAGAAAATCAAGTAGGCTCATCCCCTCTACCTGAATCTCCTCAGGAACTTCGACATTAAAGACAATGTCCTTATCCCTAGCTTTTAGAAATTTCCCTGCTAGAAGACTTTTGAGGGCACGGTCCCGAATATTCACCAATCTGCCAAGGTCATATTTATTGTCATGTAATTTCTCACTGGAATCTTTTAAGACCGAGTCGTAGACCTCTTTTATCTGCTCCATATCCTCCTCTTCAATGCCCAGACGTAAGCTGGTCAAGAGGTTGGTATAATCATGACGAAAGCTCCGTACTTCTTTGTAAAGCTCCTCTATATGCCGACTATAGCGTTCCATATCTCTGTAGCGCAAGGCCTGTTCTTGGTCCAATCTCTCATGGAGTTTGTCCTTCAAATAGGTATCCAATTTCTTAATAATTCCCATAAAAAAGAGCAAGTAAAAGACTAGGATGAGATGGCGAACAGTCTTTGATTGAATCCCCTGTTCATATTCAAAGTAAGACAGATTTTGTATCACCAAATAGTAAGCCCCCATTATCCAGTTAATCTTAGTAAGGGACTTTTGAAAAGCTTTATCTAGAATCTCCCTTCTCAAGTTAGTGAAATCATAGTCCAACCATTTCAAAAAGACTAGGGAAATGAAGAAATTGAAAATTATTATACATAACCAAGCAAATGAGTAGTCATCATATACTTGCCCTTGTCCCAAAAATGGAAGCACAAAATAGGAAACACCTCTATGAAAGAGATTCACTAATATCATTGGAAAGAGACCATAAAAGAGAAGGAGTTTTTTAGGAAGTCCTCTTAACAATAAGAAAGATAAGCCTATGCCGTACAAGGGTTCCATAAAATAAAATAGGTAATTATATCCTACCATATATTCAATCATTAAAAAAACAAAGGCCAACAGTATCTTAAAAAGAAAAGCCTTAAAAATCCTCTCAAAAGTGATACCAATTCCATCCACCTTAAAGAAAATGACAATTTCTAGCCCATGAGTAACAAGTGTATACAATATAATCCAAATATTATACATAAGTTCTCCTAACTCAATGCAAGTTATTGATAGCCTCAGACACTTCCCTGACCTTATAACGCGCTATCATACAGCTTCCACCATTGGGAAAGTAAAGCAGTTTTTCTTTCTTATCCAAACGAACTACATTGGCAGGATTGATGAGAAAAGAGCGATGGCACTGCAAGAGACGGGGTTCCTGCTTGAAAACCTCCTCTAAACTCGCTGTAAATTCCAGCCTGTCTGTCTTGGTATAGAGAATAACACGATGGGCTCTGGGCGATGTTTCGAGATAATAAACCTCTTTAAAAGGATACTGGAATTGGGCAAATTTTGATTTAAAGTAAAAGCAATCTTCCGCCAGACTTTTACTATCTTGACTATTGGCATAGAGGAGGGCTGTCTCGATACGAGATTCAAACTCCTCTGCCGACAAGGCCTTATCAATGTAGTCCAAAGCAGACACTTGGTAGCGAAAGGACAGGGGCATAAACTCTGAGTGAGTCGTCACAAAGACAATCAGGGCATAGGGATCTCGATCCCGAATCTTTCTAGCTACCTCTAGACCCTTCATCTCCTCATTTCGAATCTCAATGTCCAAAAAGAATAGCTGATGCGCCCCCTTCTCATGCACCTCTGCCAGCAGTTGGTCTGGCTTGCCAAAGACCTCAAAAGAACTGGGAATGATATGATGTTCCTTCAAGAGTTTCTCAATCGTCGTTTCAATCCTAGTCTGCTGGGAAAAATCATCTTCTAAAACAAATATTCTCATCTTCTTACTCCCCTTGTTTCAATTTCTTCCTAAAAAGAGAATAGCAAAAATACTCTGACACAAGCCCACCAAATCTTAAATAGGCCTTCAAAGCTCCTGAAAGGTAGCTTGTTCCTCAAATAAGCATGATAATCTTACAACTATTTTATCATAAAATCTTAACACTACCATTCAGGAAATTTCAAGAACAATTAAAGATTTGATGGTGAAAAAGGAGATAAAAGTGATAGACTAACAGTACCAAAACACAGTTGCTAGAAGTAAAACTGGCACCCCGATTAAAGGAGGAATTCTCATGACCGATACAAATCCCATCAAAACAGCTCAGACTTTGATTACGGACTTAAACAAAGCCTACCAAGCATGCAAACAGGCAACCGCTGACGACGTCCGCTTTCAGGAGCAATTAAACTCTATTCTTAGCTTTCTAGCCAAGGCTGAGACAGTGGATAATCGAGTCTTGATTGAATTGGAAAAATTTTACCAGACTTCCAGTCTTCTCATGGGACTCAGCGCTCTTGATCCAGATGCTCCTACTCGCGCCGCTTGGCGAGCCTATGACCGCTTCCACTTTGATCAGGTCAAGACCAAGTTGAGTCTCTACGGACCAACCATTATCTTGTAGAAAATAAAAGAAGCTGAGACAAACTGAACTCAACTTCTTTTTTAATATCATATAAGCAATGTTAGTCCTGCATCTGACGTTTTACCTGATAAGGTAGGTACAAGACTTGTAAAACCAAACCTGCACCCAGCAAGGCTAGAAGGGGCAGTTTTTCTTGGAAGGTCACAAGGCCGACAATTAATTCCACAAATAAAACAAAACTGGTCAATCCTCTGACCACTGCCTGCAAGCCTTTTTCCTTTTGCCCCTTGTCCAGTGGAAAGAGTTGGGTCAAATACTGGTAGTCAAAGGCATGATAGAGGGCCAGCAACTGGAAGAGCAAGAGGTAGTTAAACAGCACTACCACTGCTGTCGCAATCCAAGCTTGCTCAATAAAGACCTGTGCCAGTATGGAAAGCAAGAGCAGACGGAGACTGAGGGCAAAGAGGTCTCCATTTCGCAAATAAGAACGCAGATAGAGATTTTGCCAAATCTTCCCAGGCACCTTCTGAACAGCCTTTAAGATAAAGTCCAGATAGGCACGACGCTTGACGCTGTTTGAAATTCCCTTGACCTGAGTAAAGAGGGCAAAGAAACGAAGCAAGACTTGCTTACGCTTACTTTCTTGGGAAATAATATAGTCCCAGTCCAGTCCAGTTTCAGTGAAAAATTTGTTGGCCTTTTGACGAAAGAGGAAATATTTACCTACTCCCAATAAAAGCACATAGACCAGAAAAACAGGCAAGCCATAACCCATGGCTAAAAATAAAGGCGCAAATAAAAGCAAGAAAAGGGTTTGGACAAAGAGCCAAAAGACTAGGGAAATACCAGTTTGACGCTTGAGATGTAGCTTGATTTCCTCTTCTCCAACTAAGAGAAAGAGCTTGTCTGGAGTCTCCATATAGGTGGCAATTCCTCCCCAA
This sequence comes from Streptococcus mitis, assembly GCF_905187535.1. Lineage (GTDB taxonomy): Bacteria > Bacillota > Bacilli > Lactobacillales > Streptococcaceae > Streptococcus > Streptococcus mitis_BS. The sequence continues at coordinate 112,379 of NZ_CAJJIE010000069.1, read as the reverse complement.
AGCAACAGTAAAACAGACGTAATTCCTACAAACAAAAGGATGGGCCAATGATTTTCAGGAAAATGTTGTAAGAGTTGACTGTACTGGTAGGCTAGAAAGCCCAGCAGGACAAGCAGGAACAAGACAAAGTGGTCATTGAGAACATAGCGCAGATAACCAAGACACTCCTTACGAAAAGCCTGCTTTCTCTTTAAAAACAAGTCTTTCATAGCTCCTCCTCTTTGGTCAGAGCCAAGTAAATATCATTCAAACTAGCCTCAGGCATATCAAAGGCTTCGCGCAGTTGCAGGAGATTTCCCTTAGCACGCACCTCTCCCTTATGGAGAATGACAAAGGCATCACACATCTTCTCCGCCGAATCCAGCACGTGAGTACTCATGAGAATAGACTTACCCTTTTGCTTTTCCACTTCCAAAAGCTGAATCAAGTCAGCAATAGCCAGCGGATCAAGACCAAGGAAAGGCTCATCCACGATGAAAAGACTAGGATCCACCACAAAAGCACAGATAATCATGACCTTCTGCTTCATCCCTTTTGAAAAATGAACAGGGAACCAATCTAATTTCTGGTCCAAACGGAACATTTTTAACAAAGGTTCTAGTCGATCAAAAGCTACTTTCTGCTCAATACCATAAGCCATGGCAACCGTTTCGATATGCTCTCTGAGGGTCAATTCCTCATACAAGCTAGGTGTCTCAGGAATGTAGCCAATTTGCTTGCGGTAGCTCGTTGCATCTTCTTGCAGGGTCAAGCCATTGATATTGATGGAACCACTATAAGGTGTCAACAGACCGATAATCTCATTAATAGTCGTCGATTTACCAGCACCATTGAGACCAATCAAACCGACCAACTGTCCACTTTCAACGGTAAAAGACACATCTTTCAAAACAGGGACATGGACATAGCCACCTGTCAGGTTTTTAATTTCTAACATATTTTCTCCAAATCTGGTATAATGTAGCTATATTATATCAAAATTCAATACAGTAGAGGTAGATTTTATGTCAGATTGCATTTTTTGTAAAATCATCGCAGGGGAAATCCCTGCTTCAAAAGTATATGAAGATGAGCAGGTTCTTGCCTTTCTTGATATCTCTCAAGTGACACCAGGACACACCTTGGTCGTACCAAAAGAACACTATCGCAATCTTTTGGAAATGGACGCTACTAGTGCCAGCCAACTCTTTGCCCAAGTACCAAAAGTGGCCCAAAAAGTCATGAAGGCTACCAAGGCTGCTGGCATGAATATCATTGCCAACTGTGAAGAAGTCGCAGGGCAAACCGTCTTTCATACCCACGTTCACCTCGTGCCTCGCTACAGTGCGGACGATGACCTCAAGATTGATTTTATCGCCCACGAACCAGACTTTGACAAACTCGCTCAAGTCGCTGAAACCATCAAAAATGCCTAAGGAGTTGCCATGAAATTATCCAACCTACTGCTATTTGCAGGAGCTGCAGCTGGAAGTTATCTGATCACAAAAAATCGCCAAACCATCACAGATGAAGTCTTGAATACCACTGACCGTGTTCAAGCTATCAAGGATGATGTGGATATTATCCAAAACAGCCTGCAAATCATTGACCAGCAAAAAGAACTCATCAAGGAATACCAAGAAGACCTGACTTACAAATTTAAGGTCTTGGAAAAGGATATCCAGACTAGACTAGCTGTGATCAAAGAAACACAGGAAACTGAAGATAAGTAAAAGAGCCCGACTGCTCTTTTTAAAACATAAACAAGCTATATTACATCAACAATACATCATAATTTAGGCAACTCATTCACCATTTCACAACTAAATCGAAGACTTTCCGCCGTAATGAAAATACCTGAAACAGCTTGGTTTCAGGTGTACGGAAACTTTGAGACCTAGGCTCAAAGTTTAGGTATGGAACTTCGAAGAAGGTCGCTACCGTCCGTCATTACTTAAGGAAAGTCTTAAAAAATCTATAAACCAAAAAGAGCCCAACGGCTCTTTTGGTTTTATTCTCCTTCAAAGGCATCTTTAATGTGGTCAAAGAAGCCTTTTTTCTTTGGATTGACTTTTAAATCTCCTGCAGCTGCGAATTCTTTCAAAGCTGCTTTTTGGCGGTCATTCAAGCCTGTCGGTGTTACGACATTAACGGTAACGTATTGGTCACCAACTGCACCACCACGAAGACTTGGAGCTCCCTTGCCACGTAGACGGAATTTCTTACCAGTCTGAGTTCCCTCTGGGATAACTAATTCAACATCACCATGAACAGTTGGGATATCAACTGTGTCACCAAGAGCTGCTTGGACAAAGTTGAGGTTGAGATTGTAGAAGATAGTCGTTCCTTCACGTTCAAACTTGTCGCTGGCTTCCACAGAAACCACTACATACAAGTCACCATAAGGTCCACCATTAAAGCCAGCTTCACCTTGGCCTGCTAGGCGAATTTGTTGACCAGTTTCCACACCAGCAGGGATTTTCACATGTACGCTATGAGCTTGTTTCTCATGGCCTGTTCCGTGACAGGTTGTACATGGATCTTTGATTTCTTTTCCGCGACCGTGACAGACATCACAGGTTACTTGGCGACGCATCATACCAAGCGGAGTCTGCGTATCGACGTTAATGACACCAGCGCCATGACAGCGTCCACAAGTGACGGGACTTGTTCCTGGCTTAGCACCTGAGCCATTACATGTACTACAGCTTGCTTCACGATTGTACTTAACCTCTTTTTCAGCTCCAAAAATAGCTTCTTCAAAGGTCAAATTCACACGGTATTGGAGGTCATCCCCCTGACGAGGAGCATTTGGATTGCGTGAAGCACCGCCTCCGCCGAAGAAACTTGAGAAGATATCTTCGAAACCACCGAAGCCTCCTGCCCCATCGAAACCGCCGAAACCACCAGCTCCACCAAAGCCACCGTTGGCTCCAGCCGCACCATATTGATCATAGGCAGCACGTTTTTGGTCGTCACTCAAAGTCTCATAGGCTTCCTGAACTTCCTTGTACTTTTCCTCAGCACCAGGCTCCTTGTTGATATCTGGGTGGTATTTTTTCGAAAGCTTACGATAAGCCTTTTTGATTTCGTCTGCCGAAGCGTTTTTTGACACCCCCAGACGATCATAAAATTCAGTATTGTTCATAATTCAAGATACAAAGGGCGTCAAACGGACACAGCCAAAATAGGAGTTTTGACGACGGACGCTTGCGTCCTAGAAAAAACTATCTTTTTGGCACAGTCCGTAGCCCGTGTTCAATTCCCTGAACACCTTTGTTCCTTTCTATAATTTTCATGTAAATCTTTAGAGGCTGTTTTCTATACTCTGCTTCACTTGATTAAACTCTTCATCTGATAGAGTAAATATCAAATCCTCTTCAGCATATTCGTTCTGTTCTTTAAAGTAGTTGTCAGTATTTTCTGCCAAACCTAAACCGAAAATCACTTTTCTTGCAAACTCTTGATGTGCAAAGCCTATAGCCGTAATGATATTTTTATCTTGAACAACCAGTTTGGGTTGGAAATTCTCACGTGGAAGAAATTCAAAATAGTCAAAGAAGTTTTGCCAAATCCCACCTGTAAATTTCGTATCGTTCAATAAACCTGCTTTTGCCAACAAAAGAGGTGCTGAAGAAATGGCTGCAATTAAGATATCCTGCTTACCAAGTCCCTTTAAAAACGAATTTAATTTTTCATCCTGTAGAGCAGGCCCTATATTTACCATTCCTGGCAAAATCACACAAGAATACTCTTCTATACGTACTTGATCCAATGTTTTTGTAGGTCGACAAGGCAAACCATCCTCAGAGACCACCATCGAATTCTCAGAAGCTACATAATCAATCGTGATATCAAAAGACAGAGCTAAAGTACTCGTTAAAGTGGTTATCTCATAAAGAGAAAAATTAGGATAAATGATACAAAGTACTTTTTTCATACGCAACATCCTATATTTTATCGAAAAACAGAGGCTGGGTTGCAACCTCTGGATTTCTTCCTATCATTACGACGTTCAAAAACAAAGTCGATTATACTTTGTTTTTGAACTAGTAAGGCGTTTAGGCAAGTCGCCATAGCGATTGCCGTAGAATGACAATCACTTTAGTGATTAGTCATTCTTAACGAGTTATTTCTCAGTAAACTCTCCGTCTACGACGTCGTCGCCTGCGTTTCCTGTTGCTTGTGCGCCTTCTGCTCCTGCTTGAGCTTGTTGTGCTGCTGCGGCTTGTTCGTAGAGTTTAACAGCAAGGCCTTGAGCTTTTTCGTTCAATGCTTCAAGTTTTGCTTTCATTTCATCCAAGTTGTTGTCTTCTTGAGCTTTCTTAAGGTCATCAAGGGCAGCTTGAGCAGCATCACGTTCTGCGTCGAAGCCTTTACCTTCAGTTTCCTTGATTGTCTTTTCAGTCGCAAAGATTGCTTGGTCTACTTCATTACGAAGATCAACTTCTTCTTTACGTTTCTTATCTGCTTCAGCGTTTGCTTCTGCATCTTTCATCATGCGGTCGATTTCTTCATCTGTCAAACCTGAGTTAGATTGGATGACAATTGTTTGTTCTTTTTGAGTTCCAAGATCTTTGGCCTTAACAGACACGATACCATTCTTGTCGATGTCAAATGTTACTTCGATTTGAGGAATTCCACGAGGTGCAGCTGGGATATCTGTCAATTGGAAGCGTCCAAGAGTCTTGTTATCTGCTGCCATTGGGCGTTCACCTTGAAGAACGTGGATATCAACGGCTGGTTGGTTGTCTGCTGCAGTTGAGAAGACTTGTGATTTAGATGTTGGAATAGTAGTGTTGCGATCGATAAGTTTTGTAAATACTCCACCCATTGTTTCGATACCAAGTGACAATGGTGTTACGTCAAGAAGGACAACGTCTTTAACATCACCAGTAATCACACCACCTTGGATGGCAGCACCCATAGCAACTACTTCATCAGGGTTTACTGATTTGTTTGGTTCTTTACCAGTTTCAGCCTTAACAGCTTCAACAACGGCAGGGATACGAGTTGAACCACCAACAAGGATAACTTCGTCGATTTCTGACAAGCTCAAACCTGCATCTGAAAGCGCTTGACGAACTGGAACTTTTGTACGTTCTACAAGGTCACGAGTCAAATCGTCAAATTTCGCACGAGTCAAAGTCATTTCCAAGTGAAGAGGTCCAGCTTCACCAGCAGTGATAAATGGCAAGCTGATTTGTGTTGAAGTTACACCAGAAAGATCTTTCTTAGCTTTTTCAGCCGCATCTTTCAAACGTTGCATTGCCATCTTGTCAGTAGATAAGTCAATACCGTTTTCTTTCTTGAATTCTGCTACCAAGTGGTCGATGATTTTTTGGTCAAAGTCATCACCACCGAGTTTGTTGTCCCCTGCAGTTGACAATACGTCGAAGACACCGTCACCCAATTCAAGGATAGAGACGTCGAATGTACCACCACCAAGGTCGAATACCAAGATTTTTTCTTCTTTATCAGTCTTGTCCAAACCATAAGCAAGAGCTGCTGCAGTTGGTTCGTTGACAATACGTTCTACTTCAAGACCAGCGATTTTACCAGCGTCTTTTGTTGCTTGACGTTGAGCGTCGTTGAAGTAAGCTGGAACTGTGATAACTGCTTTAGTTACTTTTTCACCAAGGTAGTCTTCAGCATAACCTTTCAAGTATTGAAGAATCATAGCTGAGATTTCTTGTGGAGTATATTCTTTTCCGTTAGCAGAAACTTTTTCAGAAGTACCCATTTTAGATTTAATAGAGATGACTGTATCTGGGTTTGTAACTGCTTGACGTTTTGCAGCATCACCAACGATGATTTCGCCGTTTTTGAATGATACTACAGATGGAGTTGTGCGGTTTCCTTCTGGGTTTGCGATGATTTTGCTTTCAGTTCCTTCAAGAACTGCTACTGCTGAGTTTGTTGTACCTAAGTCAATACCGATAATTTTAGACATGTGTTTTTCTCCTTGTTAGTTAATTTTCTTTTTTTATATTTCCCTTAAGTGGTGGGGACGTGAGCAACTCCCTTCGGGATTTCATCACTTATTTTTGAGCCTATTGTCTCAAAAATCCCCTGTTTCAGTAGCTTTTGCTACTGAAACTTTCACCACGGTGGGAAATATCTTCCTTGCAAGCCTCCGGCTTGCCTCTTATCTTTCTTCATAGTTTATTGTCGTTTCGGACAAGTTTTTTCAAGCTATCTAGCCTAGTTATAAACAACCACCATTGCTGGGCGTAGGATGCGGTCATGGAGTTTGTAGCCTTTTTGGAAGACTTGGGCGATGGTATCTGCTGGGTGTTCATCGTCTGCTGGGAGAGTTTGGATGGCCATATGGTAGTTATGGTCAAATTCGCCGTCAGCTGCGATTTCTTCGATTCCCTCTTCTTTCAAAGCGTGAACCAAGCTCTCTTGCACCATCTCCAATCCTTTTTTGACATCGTCTGTCAAACCTTCAACTGCAAGTGCACGTTCAAGGTTATCCAAAGAAGGGAGTATCGCTTTTGCCAAGTCCTGGCTACGATAACGTTGCAAATTTTGACGCTCTTCATTGGCACGGCGTTGGATATTTTGCATTTCCGCATGAGCGCGAAGGTATTTGTTTTCGAACTCATCTGCACGTTCATTTGCCAAGTCCAACTCAGATTTTTCAGGAGTTGTTTCTGCAGCTGTTTCCACAACTTCCTCTTCTTGGACTTCTTCTACTTCTTCATTTTTTATATCTTGGGCCATTTTCGCCTCCTTTAATGATTTCAATCTTAATGTACTTCGTAATGATTACTGCTGAGGTAGCGGTAAAAATCTGTCAACTTCATGGTTAAAACACGGTTGACTACATTGACTTGGTTGATTAGCTGCTGGTAATCCAGATTAACCGGACCGATAATTGCTAGAATTCCAACTCCCCGATAAGGAATGAGGAACTTGCTACTAATCACCGCTAGGTCAGCTAGACAGGACTCTTGACTGTCCGCAACACGGACATTTTGCATCTGATCCTCATGCAGCCCCTCACGAATTTCCAGGGCCACCTTTTGCGGTTGGTCAAAGAACTGATAGGCTGCTAGATTGGCAAAATTCAAGAGATTGACCTTGCCCGCCACCACAATGTTTTCGTTGAACATTTCCTTAAAGATGTGTTCAAAGAGATCAATCACATTATCCGTTGTTGTGAAGTAACGCTGGATAATCTGCGGAATCTCCGTCCGAATCTTGTAGTGAATATCTAGAACGGTGTGACCGAGGAAACGTTCCTGAATGATGCTCTTCAGTTTCAGCAAATCCTCCTGCAAGAAGTTCCTTGGAATCAGAAACTGACTGGTAACCGTTCGAGACTCGTCTAGGGTAAATACTGCCAAGGCTGTATGTTGCCCCAAAACAACGATATCAAAGGCTGTCAAACGTTGCCTGCTCGGCTCAACATCCAGTGCTACTACCGTACAGCCACTCAAGTCTGTCAGTAGATTAGCAGCCTCTTGCAGAATATCCTCCAATTTGAAGAATTCCTGATCAAAGGCTTTGACAATCTCATAAACCTCATTTTCAGCTAGTCGGTCAAAATCCAGTGAGTGTTTTACATAGTACTGAAAACCAGCAACACTTGGCATCCGACCACTTGAAGTATGAGCCTTCTCAAGCAAACCTTGCTTTTCTAGAGCCGCCATGTCATTACGAATGGTTGCACTGCTAGAGTTAATAGACTCTTGCAAAGCTTTGGATCCGACAGGTTCGTGCGTTTTGGTAAAGATGTCAATAATCAGATTTAAAATATCCTGCTGACGCTCTGTAACCATCTCATCACTCCTCTCTGTCTGATCGATTAGCACTCGATACACTCAAGTGCTAACTCATGATTCTATTATACACCCTTAAAAGAGAATGTCAAGACAAAAACTCAAAAAATTAGCACTCTTTTAACAAGAGTGCTAAAAATCAGTCTAAAGACCTAGAATCCTACCTTCCATCTACTCGGTATTTACTTTTTAGTCTGAAATAACCATAGATTAGATAAGAAATCAGAAAAGCATATAAAACAAAAATGACAAAGAAAGATTGCGACAGTTCTTCTCTAAACGAACTCATACAAACAACAAGACCACCTGAGAAAGCAACTGTACATGAACGAAGTCTATTTCGCATAACTTCCCATCTGAGCCCCTTACTCATATAGACTTGATCCTCCGGAAGTAAATCAGAAGACGATTTACGAAGAATCGAACAAGAACCTGCTCCCATCAATTCCCAACCTCTATTTCTAAAATCTTGCAGTTCATGCTTATATTTTTTAAGAAATCTAGAATCATAGATACAGTAGATGACATCGTCTGGTTGACATTGGTCAAAATAGAACAAACCAAAACGACTCGTTCTATACCTCCAACCTTTCAAATGCATCTCATGTAAATATTCTTCTTCCTTGTCCAAATCAACAATGGTGAAAAACCGAAATTGTACTTTGCTATTCATTACCTTACCTCCAAATCAGAAAACATACATGGTTTTATTTGTCAGATAATTCTTTCCATTTTTGAAACAAGCTCCAAAAAATATAAGAAATCTGAATCGCATGAACTATCAATAAAACACCATCTATTATAACAATCAAAAACATTTCCCAACTGAAAGAACTACCTCCAGCGACAAACTTTGAGAAAACCGGTAGTAGAGCTAAAAAGAGAAGCAAAATAGGAAACATCCGCCTCGTTAAAATCCGTTTGACCATAGCTAGCTTCCCGGCCGCGTCATTATAAATTTCAAACTCGGCATCCGACTCAATTCCAGAATGAAGCTTTCTAAAGTAGGAAAACCCATTAAAGTCTGTAATATGCTCCCAGCCACAGTCTTTAAATAATTGTAAATAGGAGGCTCTCTCTGATTTTTTCATGGGATAAAAGTCCAACTGATAAGACACCTGCTTCGGTTGGCACTGTTCAAAAGTATACTTAACCGCAACTACTAAGTTAGAGTAGGTTACTTCCTTGAGTTTCCAGCCCTCAGCATGCATTTTGCTAAGATATAAAGCCTCTCTATCATAATCCGCAATGGTAGCAATTCTATAAACAACCTTCTTTTCCATCATCTTCCCTCCAGACTATTTCTATAGAGCCGTTCAATACGTTTCAATTCAATATCTAAGACTTTTCGTCCCAAGTCTGTGATCTGATAGATTTTCCGTTTTTCCTCTTCACGGACAAAGGAAATCAAACCATCCTTTTCCATCTTTGACAAGGTTCCATACATAGTTCCAGGACTAATCGAAACTTGCGAATCCGTCATCTCCTTGACCTTTTGCGTAATACTATAACCATGACCTTCCTTTTGCAGGCAGAACAAGATATAAAAACCCGTTTCCGTCATCGGAAGATAAACTCGACGAATCTTATCCGTTAATTCCATTTGCACTCACCTCCAATTCAGTTCGATATATCGCACTTCGTTATATAAAATATATCACACCTCGATATAAAACACAAGAAAAAAGATCACCCACAGGCAATCTTTCTTCTATATTAGTATTAGTAAAGGTCTAAATAATTATCAATTTCCCATTGTGAAACGAAGGTTGCATAACTTGCCCATTCGATTCGCTTGGCTTCAAGAAAACTAGTATAGATATGTTCTCCAAGAGCCGCTATGACAACTTCATCTTCTGTCAAAGCTTTCAAAGCGTTGTGAAGGGTTGATGGAAGGTCTGTAATACCAGCTTCCTTACGCTCTTCTGCTGTCATGATGTAGATATTTTCTTCGATAGGAGCTGGTGCTTCGATTTTATTTTCAATACCATGCAAACCAACCTCCAAAAGAACAGCCATAGCGATATATGGGTTTGCCATCGGATCCACTGAACGCAACTCAAGACGAGTTCCCATACCACGTGAAGCAGGCACGCGCACAAGTGGTGAACGGTTACGACCAGCCCAAGCAATGTAAACAGGCGCTTCATAACCTGGAACCAAACGTTTGTATGAGTTAACCGTTGGGTTCATAATGGCAGTATAGTTGTAGGCATGCTTGATCAAACCGCCAAGGAAATGGTAGGCCGTTTCTGACAACTGCATTCCTTTTGGATCATTTGGATCAAAGAAGGCATTGTTTCCTTCTGCATCAAACAAGGACATATTACAGTGCATACCTGATCCGGCAATACCAAATTTTGGTTTGGCCATAAAGGTTGCGTAAAGACCATGTTTGCGAGCAATGGTTTTAACAACGAGTTTAAAGATTTGAATCTTATCACAAGCACGGAGAACTTCATCGTACTTAAAGTCAATCTCATGTTGTCCAACCGCAACCTCATGGTGACTTGCTTCTACTTCAAATCCCATTTTGGTCAAGACATTGACAATCTCACGACGTGTATTGTCCGCAAGGTCAGTAGGCGCCAAATCAAAGTAGCCACCCTTGTCATTTACTTCAAGTGTTGGGTCTCCATTTTCATCAAGTTTAAATAGGAAGAATTCTGGTTCTGGTCCAAGGTTGAAGGACTTGAATCCCACTTCTTCCATGTGACGAAGAGCACGTTTCAAATTGCCACGAGGATCACCTGCAAATGGCTCACCTTCTGTTGTATAGACATCACAGATCAAACCTGCAACACTTCCATTTTCATCTCCCCAAGGGAAGACTGTCCATGTATCCAAGTCAGGGTACAAGTACATATCTGACTCATTGATACGTACAAAACCTTCAATAGAAGATCCATCAAACATAGCCTTATTTGACAAGACTTTATCTAACTGTTCATCTGTAGCAGGAATTTCGACGTTTTTCATGGTTCCCAAAATATCTGAGAACATGAGACGAATAAAGGTAACATTTTTTTCCTTGACTTCACGACGAATATCTGCAGCTGTGATTGGCATGAGTTTTCTCCTTAATGTATAACTACTTGCGGTTGCCTAACCGCGACCAAAAGGTGACCGTACTGAAGCAAAGCGACCCTGTTGGAGGAGTTCATTATGAAGTGCACGACGCACCTCAGTCTGACTCACCGCTTTCTTGGATTTCGCTTCACGTTCAGCATATTTTTTCTTGATGGCAGCGATATTATAACCTTCAGAGATATAATCTTTGATTTCAAGCAGACGATCCATGTCATTCAAGGAATACATGCGACGGTTCCCTTCGTTTCGATCAGGCTTAATCAACTCTTGATCTTCATAATAACGAATCTGACGCGCCGATAGGTCGGTCAACTTCATAACACTGCCGATAGGAAAAACAGCCATATTTCGGCGAAATTCTTTTTCCTTCATTTACAATTTCCTTCTTTCTGTCTATTATAGTCTAAAAAAAGACAAACGTCAATTGATAATGTTATAAAATGTAACATTATTTTTCTTTTTTCTCTAAAATGAGCCGAATACGATCAATATCGTAATTTACGAGAATTGCGACAAAAACTCCCATGAAAGTTTCCGATACACGCGCAAATACGTACAAAATCGTTTCACCGCTCGGAATCGATAGGGTAATGATTAACATAGCTGCTACACCACCAATAACACCTGCTTTGTTATTCATGGCTACATTTGTCATAATGGTTAACATGGTGCAGATTGGAACAACAACCAAGGTCACCCAAAAAGCTTCGTGGAAAAAGGTATTTAATAGGAAGAAGAGAAGGGCATAGAGGCCACCGATACTATTTCCTAAAATACGCGAAGTCCCAAAATGAACACTCTTATCAAAACTCTCCCTCAGGCTAAACACAGCTGTCAAAGCACCAATTTGAAGACCTTTCCAGCCAAAAAAGCCAAAAATCAAGAGAACTAGAAAAACAGCAATACCTGTTTTAAAGGTTCGCATACCAAGTTTAAACTGGGATTTATCGAATTTATATTTTTTAAAATAACTCATAATCTCAACTTTCTATTTCCATTTTATCATAAATCGGTGATTTTTATGAGTAATAGTTGAGAGGAAGCGTTTTTATTTTAAGCAAAAGAAAAGAGGAACTTTCATTCCTCTCTTCTTTGATTGTTTATAAAATCTTATTTTTCTGTCAAGGCTGCAAGTCCTGGAAGAACTTTACCTTCAAGAAGTTCCATTGATGCTCCACCACCAGTAGAGATCCATGAGAATTTGTCTGCACGTCCAAGGTTGATCGCTGCAGCAGCTGAGTCACCACCACCGATGATTGATTTAACGCCTGGTTGTTTTACGATAGCGTCCATCACACCGATTGTACCAGCTTGGAAGTCAGGGTTTTCAAACACACCCATAGGTCCGTTCCATACAACTGTTTTGGCACCAGTCAAAGCTTCGTCAAATTTGGCGATAGATTTTGAACCGATGTCAAGACCAAGGAAGCCTTCAGAAACTGCTTCACCTTCAGTGTCACGCACTTCAGTGTAACCAGCAAATGCGTTAGCTTCTTTTGAGTCAACTGGCAAGATCAATTTACCGTTTGCTTTTTCAAGAAGAGCTTTCGCAACATCCAATTTGTCTTCTTCTACAAGTGAGTTACCGATTTCGATACCTTGTGCTTTGTAGAATGTGTAAGTCATACCACCACCGATAAGGACTTTATCAGCTTTTTCAAGCAAGTTTTCGATAACACCGATCTTGTCTGAAACTTTTGAACCACCAAGGATAGCCACGAATGGACGTTCTGGAGTTTCAACTGCTTCTTGGATGTAGGCAATTTCGTTTTCAAGAAGGAAACCAGCAACTGCTTTTTCAACGTTTGCTGAGATACCAACGTTAGATGCGTGTGCACGGTGAGCTGTACCGAATGCATCGTTTACGAAGATACCATCTCCAAGTGATGCCCAGTATTTACCAAGTTCAGGATCGTTTTTAGATTCTTTCTTGCCGTCAACATCTTCGTAACGAGTGTTTTCAACCAAAAGAACTTGTCCATCTTCAAGAGCGTTGATAGCTGCTTCCAATTCAGCACCACGAGTGACACCTGGGAAAACAACATCTTGACCAAGTTTTGCTGCCAAGTCTGCCGCTACAGGAGCAAGTGATTTACCAGCTTTATCAGCTTCTTCTTTCACACGTCCAAGGTGAGAGAAAAGAATTGCACGTCCACCTTGTTCGATGATGTACTTAATAGTTGGAAGAGCTGCTGTGATACGGTTGTCGTTAGTGATTACGCCATCTTTCAATGGTACGTTGAAGTCAACACGAACGAGGACTTTTTTACCTTTCAAGTCAACGTCTTTAACAGTAAGTTTTGCCATGTTACAAAAACCCCTTTATTTATTTTATTCGAAACTATTATATCACACTTTGGAAATATAAGGAAAGATTTCACAAGATTTTTCGATATTTAATCTTCATCTTCTTTTTTCTGTTTCAATGTCAAGGCTAAACTAGCAAGACCAAGGCTTACCAATCCTGCTATTAGGGCTTCATTGGCATCAGCAGTTCCTGTATTTGGCAATTGTTTGCTTGCTTCTTCTGATTTAACTGCTGTATTTTGGGCTGGTTTTTCTTGTGTAGGCGCTACTGCTGGTTCAGTTTTTACTTTTGTTCCAATTTCAACAATTTCTGGAATCGCCTCTTGGATGACTTCTGTTGAACGAAGACGACGCTGACCGTTTTCATCAACTTCAAAGACATGTCTCAACAGACCATCTCGTCCTTGTATGATGACTCGTTGTTCCCCAACTAGCATATCAGCATTTTCATGCTCTTGACGGTCAAAGGCAACCTTTTCCTCTTGAACTTCCAATTTAGGAGCCTTTTGTTGATCAGAAGCCGCTTGATTAGTAGGTTTTGGAAGGTCTGTGTTTTGTGGTGCTGGATTGGCAGGAATGAGACCAGTACCTACTTCTACGATTTCAGGGCTTGCTTCTTTCAAAACTTCTGTAGCGCGAAGCGTACGATTGCCTTGACTATCTACTTCAATCAAGCGACGAATTTGTCCCTCAACTCCTGCTTGGACAAGTTGACGTTGACCGACTGGGAGATTTGGATTGGGACGTTCTTGGTGTTCGAAGGCAATACTTGTCTCTTCAATTTCTAATTTTGGAGTATCCACAACCAAATTCTTGACACCTTCAGTTGGTTCCTTGCTTGAAATAACTTTTTCTACTGGTTTAGCAGGTTGTGGTTTTTCAGCAGATTCATAAACAAAGGCATAATGAGTAAAGTGTGGCGCTGTAAAGATGACATGACTATCCGTTTGTTCAAAAGCCAATTCTACTGCCTCTTTGCCTTCAGGCAAGAAGAAGACTTTCTTCACTTTCTTATCTTTTTCAATTGGAATTTTCACAATAGATGCGTAAGAGAGATCAACGTCTTGACCTTTTTCATCTAGACCTTCTATTTCAAAGACATGTGCATCTTCTCCAGCAAAGTATTTCTTCTCTTCAGCACTTGCTTGAACACGCTCTACTTTCAAGCCCTTGATGATAGTCTTCTCTTTATTTGAGAAGTGTACTTCAACACCTGTTTTACTATCAGAAAAGACTGCTGGTTTGTCTTCTTTCAATAGGGCAACCAGATCTTTTAGACTCTGTTTCGCTGTCGCAAGCTCTTCTGGACTCAAATCTACTTTTTCAACCAAGGCCTTGTTTTTCTCAAGAAGCGGAGTTAGGGCAGAACCTGAAGGATGGTTTGGTTTGGCAGCCAAGAGTTCTTTAGCCTCACCTGTTAAGCGATCAAGTTCTGTCTTATCTTCCGTAAATTTCTCTTGACCATTCAGAGCTTTATGAGCTTCTGTCAATTTATTAAGTCGGTCATTGACTTGATCTTGGGTGCTAGTTTCATGGTCTTTCAACACTTGTTCCGCCGCTTCAATTGCTTTCAAGAAGGCTTCTTTTACTTCTGGTGAAGCAAAGTTATAGACCACCTTGTTCTTAGCCGCTTCAACTTCTGCTAATTTTTGTTTAAGGTACTCATCGTTCAATGCTGCTTTTGGAGATACCAAAACATCAAAGTTGACTTCATGTCCTTGGTAACGAAGCGTCAAGGTTTGACGACCAGTCTTTTGAGCATCGTAACCAGAAATTTCAACTCCCTCATCAGTAAAGGAATGTTCTTCCATGGTGTCATTACTATAAGCCACTGCAAAGCGTCCTTCAGACAAGTCTAAGCTATCACCAACTAGGTAATCTTTTTTGGGTTCCTGACTTACTTCAATTCCCAAAATAGTTTTCGGACTTGCTTCATCTTGACTAGTAACAGTCACTGATAAATTAGCATGTACCGGTTGCCCCAAATATTGTAAAGTAAGATTTTGTTCTCCCTTATGATGCGTATCAAAACCGGATACTGATACACCCGCGTGAGTTAGGCGAATAAGTTCGTCCTCAGCTCCACCTTCATACTGAACTCGAAGAACACCACCTCTAAGGTCCAAATCCTCCCCTTCGGCGTAGCTTGTTTTCTTAGGTCCTGTTTCTAGGCTGACTGACTTGATTCTTCTGTCATCTTTTGGAACGGAAACTGCTAGGACATTACTAATTTCCTTGCCTGGCAACTGGGTACGATAGTAAAGAAGACCAGATTGATTTGTCAAATCCAATGGTGAACTTGCTAGGTCTCCTCCAACTTCGCTCTTCAAGGTTGCAAGCGGAGTTTGAGAATTTGGATTATCATAAACGGTAATGGTTGCTCCGGCCGGTACATCCGCAAAGCCAACTTGTACCTTGTTATTGCCTAGAGAACGGGCTGCAGCCTTGGCCATCGGAATATTGACACTCTCAGTATCAAGCTTTTCATACATTTTCCAGTTATAGATACGAATAGCCTTCCATGGTGTTCCATTGTCAGAAGTGACAACATTCAAGCGCCAATCTTGAGCTGTGATTGGCTTATCAAGGGTAATATCTGTAACATGGGCTTTATTGCCACGGACTTCCTTAGCCAACTTCCATTGACCATCCGCATCTTTATAATAGAGGTCAAAGTCTTTGGTATTCATCAAACCATCGTTTACAGATTCTCCACCAGCTCCAGCATGGTCCATCACCCATCTAACAACTGTACGTGGCTGGGTCAAACGAATATCCACACTACCACTTAACTGTCCAGAAGACCACTTGTCTGAAAGACTGGTAATGGTACCATTCAACATGCCTTCGATGCCTTCCCCACCTTCTGTTTTAGGGAAGGTACTATCAATAACTGTTGCACCTGGTACGATATTTTCAGCTAATGGTTTTGGTAGGCTAGTATCTTTTACAGTCATGCCCCAATCAAAGGTTGTTGTTGCAGCTTCTGAACGAACCCCATTTTTACCAACGGCTACAACCTTCAGTTCTTGAGTTGTACCTTGAGCACTTGCTGAGCGGCTAACTTTTGGTAGATAAATCGTTGTAGAAGATGAGCCAGTTAGTAATTTCCAGCTGTCTCCATCTTTTTCGTAAACTTCATAGAAATCTGCATCCTTGTTGCCTTTAAATTGTACAACTGCTTCCGCTTCTTGGGCATTTTTAAGGACTTGTTTGGCTACAGCTACTGTGGTTGGTGCCTGAGGAGCATCTTGATTATTGCTGATGGTCAATTGCCCCAGGTTAAATTGATAACCTTTTAAGCCTTTATCATTTTCAAAATAGAGTTTAATACCGTAAATTGTTTTACCTGCCAAGGAACTCAAATCAAAATCATTGGTAGTCCAGTCATCTGAAACTGTTAATTCTTTACGGGCAGCTTCATCACCGTAGGTATAATCTTTCTTGGTTGCAAATTCTACATAAACCTTGGTCCCTTTGCCTCCTTTGTGGGCAACATGCAATTTGGTTGTATCTGTCACCTTCAAGCGAGTAGAGTACAAATTCACATCTTGCTTGGTCGCACCTGAAAGATCCCCTGCAAATTTGAGAGAAGTTCCACCATTATAAGCATCTTCAAAATCATAGCTTGCTTTCAACTTATCGCCAGTTGATTTTTGCCACCAGCGCCATGTTGGAAGAACACCTGAAACTGAACGGTAATTCCACTCAGAATCCTTAGAAACCTTACCATCTACGAACCATTTTCTACCATGACCTGTATTAAAAGAAGTAGTAAAAGTATTACCTACTGCTGGCGTACGGTCAGCAACTAGGTTAGCAATCCCATACCAATCTTTATCACCTGGTTTTTGGCCAGTAGGATCACCTTGATAACCTGTAAAGAAGATATCTTCATTCTTATGATAATCTTCACCAGTTTTTCCTAAACTTGTAATGGTATCTGGGGCGAATAAACCAAGAGAAAGGCGTAATTTCCCATTTTCATCTAAAATGTCATTCCATTTGACCTTGGTCTTGTAGGAACCACCCTGTTGCAATTCCAAACCTGCAAATACGTCATAAGGATTACGGCCAATCCAGTTGGCAGTTGTAATAGTGTAATCATTCTTAGCCTTATCCCAGTTAAAGTTAGCAAAGAAGTTATCTGCTGGAACCTTATCTCCTTCTGGTTGCATGAATTGGTAGTTGTATTCTCCCAAACCATCTTGGTGGTAACGTCCATAGTTATAAGTCATGGCATCGTACCAAGAATACTTGATTGGATGGTTTACCTTAGCAGCATATTCCTTGGTATAGAGCATAAACTGGCGCATCTTTTCTCCAAGAGGTTCAACCAAATCCCCAGTTGTTTCCTGGTTAATGAAATAGCCATCATAGCCATAATACTTGGCCATATCCACCAATTTACGGGCAATTGGGAAGCTACCATCTGGGTCTTGCTTCAAAGCTTCAGCGAATTTTTCTTGATCTGCAATACTATTAGACCAGTTGAAGAAGAGTGTACCGTATACAGGAACCCCGTTACGGTGACCTGCATCAATAACGTCAGGCGTTGGTACGAGACCTTCCCAGAAGACCATTGAATCTAGATATTGCCAATAGTCAAAAGCATAGGCCTTGAACTCTTCTCCACCAACAGAAGCATGGTCTTTTGCTTTAGAATTGGTGTTGGATAGAGCTTGAACTTTTGCTTCCTTGCTAGCTTTTTCATTGACCAAATGACCTGTCCGACGTGGAGCGAGGGCAACAGAGCCGCGGTTGATGGCATCATCTTCACGAGCACCGGGTTCCCATTTCAACAATTCTTCCCAAGAATTAAATTTGATTTCCTTTGGTTTTAATGTTTTTTCTGTATTTTTAGGGACATCTGGCTGGACTTCTTTTTCAATCTTATTAGCTTCTGCTGCTGGCTTAGACTCATCTCCTTGGCTAGTTGCTTCAGGCTTTGCTTCTATTTCCTTGTCAGACTTAGGTTTTGCTTCTACAGATGATGTTTCTGCAGCCACCTCACTTGGTTTTTCCTCTGGTTTAGCTGCGCTAGCTGCTTCTGTGGTTTCAGTAGTCGCAGCTTCATTGCTTGCTGGCGAAGCAGTTTCAGATACTGTCGCTACTCCTTCTTCCTTTTCTAACTTATTTTCTCTAGCATGTTCTCCTTCATGCTGCTTGTCAGCTTCATTAGTTGGATGCTCACTCTCTCCTGAAACAAGCGCTGTATTGGCTCCCTTATTTTCAGGAACTGCAGTTTCTTCTGCCAAGGCTGGACCAGCAAATAAAACAGCCCCAATCATCAGCGAGCAGGCTCCTACTGATAACTTACGAATACTGTAACGACAACGTCTTTCAAAAAATGGATTCTTCATTTTCTCCTCCTAAAGGATTGATTTTGTTGCATAAAAGAAAGCGCTTAACTTTCTTTATAAAATTTTTATCCCAATCACAGGGACCAAGATAATACCTCCCTCATTTTAAAATATTTCTTTTAAATGTCAATATATAAAAGGAAATACCTATATCTAGGTTAGAAATTGGTAAAATTAATATAATTAAGGCCCATTCTAACGAATTTTCTTTCTAAAATCTCAGCTTAACACTTGTTAGATTTACTTTTATCCTTTAAAATAGAATAGGAGAAATTCCGTTATTATTTTTCGGAGGAAAAAGAAATGTCCATTAATTGGCAGGAAATTTTATTTCACTTTTTAGGTGGTCTGGGACTATTCTTATATAGTATCAAGACCATGGGAGACGGTTTGCAACAAGCTGCTGGAGATCGCCTTCGTTTTTACATTGACAAGTACACTAGCAATCCGTTCTTCGGTGTGCTAGTTGGTATCGGTATGACGGCGCTAATTCAGTCAAGTTCTGGTGTCACAGTCATTACAGTGGGGCTAGTCAGCGCAGGACTTTTGACCTTGCGTCAAGCTATCGGTATTGTCATGGGTGCCAATATTGGAACTACCGTTACATCCTTTATCATCGGTTTTAAGCTAGGAGATTATGCCTTACCAATGCTTTTCATCGGAGCGATTTGTCTCTTCTTCACCAAGAATCGCTCTATCAATAACATCGGACGTATCATTTTTGGTGTAGGTGGTATCTTCTTCGCTCTCAATCTTATGAGCGGTGCAATGGAGCCTCTAAAAGACCTGCAAGTCTTTAGAGACTACATGGTTGAACTAAGTAAGAGTCCTATTCTCGGTGTCTTTGTCGGAACTGGACTAACCCTACTCATTCAAGCTTCTTCCGCAACTATCGGTATCCTACAGAATCTTTACGCAAGTGGTTTGATTGATCTACAAGGTGCCCTACCAGTCTTGTTTGGTGATAATATCGGAACGACCATTACAGCTATTATTGCTTCTCTTGGAGCCAATATCGCTGCCAAACGTGTTGCTGGTGCCCATGTCGCCTTTAACGTGATTGGTACGGTTATCTGTATTGTCTTCCTTGTACCTTTCACTGGCTTGATTCAATGGTTTGAATCTACACTCAATCTGGCTCCAGAAATGACTATTGCCTTCGCCCACGGAACCTTTAATATCACAAATACTATTATCCAATTTCCCTTCATCGGTGCCTTAGCCTACTTTGTAACCAAGCTCATCCCTGGTGAAGATGAAGTTGTGAAGTACGAGCCACTTTATCTTGATGAGCATTTGATTAAACAAGCTCCATCAATCGCTCTCGGAAATGCAAAGAAAGAACTACTTCACTTGGGAAATTATGCTTCCAAAGCCTTTGACCTTTCATACAACTACATCATTGACCTCAATGAAAAGGTTGCTGAAAAAGGCCACAAGACGGAAGAAGCTATCAATACCATTGATGAAAAATTGACTCGTTACCTTATTACTCTTTCAAGCGAGGCACTTAGCCAGAAAGAAAGTGAAGTGCTCACCAACATTCTTGATTCATCCCGTGATTTGGAACGGATTGGGGACCACGCAGAAGCCCTAATCAATCTGACCGACTACCTTCAACGTAAAAATGTTGAGTTCTCTGAAGCTGCTTTACAAGAACTAGCTGATATCTATCAAAAAACCACTGGCTTTATCAAGGATGCCCTTGATAGTGTAGAAAACAATGATATTGAAAAAGCTCAAAGTCTGATTGAACGCCATAAAGAAATCAACAATATGGAACGTGTTCTCAGAAAGACCCACATCAAGCGCCTCAACAAGGGCGAGTGTTCAACACAAGCTGGGGTCAACTTTATCGACATCATTTCCCACTACACTCGTGTATCAGACCATGCTATGAATCTAGCTGAAAAGGTCATCGCTGAACAAATCTAAGAACCAAGAAGCTATCCTGAATGGGATGGCTTTTTTCTTTTCCTAACCAAGAATTGCCTTTCTACCATATAAAAAATGCTTTGATCCACAATGGAATCAAAGCATTTTAAAGAGCTCCCCATACATAATCGCAGAAGCTGCAGTTCCTCTGTACTTAGCTTCTTCTCTTTTGATAAAGCGAGCCAAGTTGAGCAACTCAGGTGCCGGATGTTTGGGATTTAGGAGCAATTCACGATTGACCAGGCCTGAGAGACGAACTGCCAGCAATTGCTCATTTGTAGTAGGCAGTTTTTTAGCAGTCTCTAGGAGAGCAGCAACTAAATCTTCACTCAAATCATGTCGAGCATGATTGTAAAGATCTTTTACAAGGCTTTCTAGGTTTGGTTCTACCATCCCTACCACCTCCCTTATGTTTAATAATGTTTAATCAAATCAACTGTTGAACGATCCAATTTTTTCACCAAGGCTTGCAAGAAAGCTTGAGCTTCTAAGAAGTCATCCATAGCGTAGAGGGTTTGATGAGAATGGATATAACGAGCGCAAACACCGATTGTTGTTGATGGGACACCACCATTTTTCAGATGAGCTGCGCCAGCGTCTGTTCCGCCTTTACCACAGTAGTATTGGTACTTGATACCAGCTTCTTCAGCCGTTGTCAAAAGGAAATCCTTCATCCCTGGGAGAAGCAAGTGACCTGGGTCGTAGAAACGAATCAAGGTTCCATCTCCAATCTTGCCTTGACCGCCATAAACATCACCAGCAGGTGAGCAGTCAACTGCTAGGAAAACTTCTGGGTCAAACTTAGTTGTGGAAGTATGAGCACCACGAAGACCAACTTCTTCTTGGACGTTAGAGCCAAGATAGAGTTCATTGCCAAGTTTTTGACCTGACAGAGCTTCTGCTAACTCACTAACCATGAGAACTCCATAGCGATTGTCCCAAGCTTTTGAAATGATATTTTTTTCATTGGCTGTTAAGATAGCGGAACTATCTGGGACAATGGTATCGCCAGGACAGATGCCAAAGCTTTCTGCCTCAGCCTTATCCGCAAAACCGCCATCAAAGACGATATCTGCAATAGCTGGCATAGTTGGTCCACCCTTACCACGAGTCAAATGTGGAGGGACAGAACCCGAAATCACAGGAATTTCACGACCATCACGAGTCAAGAGTTTGAAACGTTGGCTACTAACCACCATAGGATTCCAACCACCGATTTCTACGACACGGAAGGTACCATCTGGCTTTATTTCGCTGACCATAAAACCAACTTCATCCATGTGAGAAGCGACCAAGACGCGCGGTGCATCCGCAGCTTCTGAATGTTTGATACCAAAAATACCACCCAAGCCATCTGTCACCACTTCATCCACATGCGGTGTCAACTTTTCACGAAGATAAGCACGGACAGGTGCTTCATGACCTGAGATCGCAGCAAGTTCTGTTACTTCTTTGATTTTTGAAAATAATGTTGTCATTTCAGTTCCTTCTTTCTTTCATCCATTTTACCACTTTTTATAGGAGAAGGATAGCGGGAAGGTGGATTTCTAAATTAGTATCTTAGTCTTACTGTATCTTATAAAAAGCTTGTATTTTCTTGCATGTGAGGTGAAATCTAAGAACTATTCCAAGATCAACCAAACTATTAATTTCCAAACACAAAACAATTCAATGCTATATTTGTTCAGTTTTTCATGAAATTTGCAGAAAATAGTTGACTTCGCCTTCTTATTTCTTTAAAATAGTACAAAACTAGAAAAAGGAAAAAATCATGACCAAAACAATTCTTGTTACAGGTGGAGCTGGCTACATTGGCTCCCATACCGTTAAAGCTCTTTTAAATGCTGGCTATCAGGTACATGTTCTAGATAATCTCTCTACAGGAAATCGAGCGGCTGTAGATAGTCGTGCTAGCTTTAAACAACTGGATGTTTATGATGCTAATGCCTTAAAAACTTACTTGGAAGAAAACAAGATTGACGCTGTTCTGCATTGTGCGGGTGAAATTGTTGTGAGCGAAAGCATTGAAAACCCAAGCAAATACTTCACTGCCAATGTTGCTGGTATGAACCAAGTTCTCAAAGTCTTATCTGAAGTTGGTATTCAAAAAATCATGTTCTCTTCGACTGCTTCTCTCTATGGCAATAACTGTATTGACAAGCCTGCAACTGAAGATACCCTGCTCGACCCTGTCAATCCTTATGCAGAAACAAAACTGATGGGCGAACGAATGATTTACTGGATGGCCAATCGCTATGATTGGAAATATGTTATTTTCCGTTACTTTAATGTTGCTGGGGCTGAAATGGATGCTTCAAACGGTCTGCGCGTGAAAAATCCAACTCATATCATTCCCAACATCAACAAGACCGCATTGGGACAAAATGATAGCCTGAAAATATTTGGAGATGACTACGATACACGTGATGGTTCATGTATTCGGGATTACATTCATGTCTTGGACCTTGCACAGGCTCATGTTAAAGGAATGAACTACCTATTTCAAGAAAACAGTTCTTCTCAAATCTTTAACTTAGGAACTGAAAAAGGCTATACCGTCAAAGAAATCTTTAAAACTGCTGAAGAACTACTGAATCAAAAAATACCACACGAAATTGTTGCTCGACGTGCTGGTGACCCAGCTAGCGTCCTAGCAGACGCATCAAAAGCTAAAAAATATCTTGATTGGAAGGCTAGCTACTCCCTCGAAGATATTATTTTATCAGATTATCGTTGGCGTGTTAAAGAAGGCAAAAACATTTTGGAATAGGATAACAAAGGAGAAAGCCTTGGCGCTCTCTCCTTGTCTTATTTGTTAAATTGTCAGAAAATTTATTGACAGATTAAAGAAATCGTGTTACAGTAATATCCGCAGGTATCTTTCGATACCAAATCTACATGAAAGGACGGGGTATGAAACTTTCTCATTATTTAATTGGCTTACTTCTACTCCTAGTCTTTCTCTCTATTAGCATTGGGACCAGTGATTTTTCATGGGGAAAA
This sequence comes from Streptococcus mitis, assembly GCF_905187535.1. Taxonomy (GTDB): domain Bacteria; phylum Bacillota; class Bacilli; order Lactobacillales; family Streptococcaceae; genus Streptococcus; species Streptococcus mitis_BS. The sequence goes on along the minus strand of NZ_CAJJIE010000069.1, from coordinate 88,912 downwards.
CTCTTTGCTCTGGATCATGAAACTTGGCTTCTCTTTCAAGAGTCCCGTCTTCCAAGAACCATCAGTATTCTCCTGACGGCCTCTAGTATGAGTATGGCAGGACTTCTCATGCAGACTATCACTCAAAATCAGTTTGCTGCTCCAAGCACAGTTGGAACGACTGAAGCTGCCAAACTGGGAATGGTGCTGAGCCTCTTTGTCTTTCCGTCGGCTAGTCTGACCCAAAAGATGCTCTTCGCTTTTGTTTCATCCATCACATTCACCCTCTTCTTCCTAGCCTTCATGACTATTTTTTCTATAAAGGAAAGGTGGATGTTGCCTCTGATTGGGATCATCTATAGCGGGATTATCGGTTCTGTGACAGAAGTTATCGCCTACCGTTTCAATCTGGTTCAGAGTATGACAGCTTGGACCCAGGGCTCCTTCTCCATGATTCAGAATCATCAGTATGAATGGCTCTTTTTAGGCCTCATCATCCTGATAGCCGTTTGGAAATTATCCCAAACTTTTACCATCATGAATCTAGGAAAGGAAACCAGTGAGAGTTTGGGGATTTCTTACTCCCTACTTGAAAAACTGGCTCTCTTTCTGGTTGCTCTAACGACTAGTGTCACCATGATTACCGTGGGTGGCTTGCCTTTTCTCGGGGTCATCGTTCCCAATCTTGTTCGCAAGCGCTACGGAGATAATCTAAGTCAAACCAAACTCATGGTCGCACTGGTTGGAGCCAATCTAGTTCTGGCTTGCGATATCCTATCCCGAGTTCTGATTCGACCCTATGAGTTGTCTGTCAGTCTTCTACTAGGAATCATTGGTAGCCTCGTCTTTATCCTACTTCTATGGAGAGGGGGACGAAAAGATGCAGTCTAAAAGCAAACATACCAAACTCTTCTGCCTTCTCATTATTCTCGCCATCGGAGCTTGTCTTCTCTACTTTTGGCCCATCACTCACTTGTCAGCCTTTGCTTGGAAATTGCGTTCCCAAAAAATTGTCGTTTATCTCTTGGTAGCTATCGCGACTGGGATTTCGACCATTAGTTTTCAAACCCTGACGGAAAATCGTTTCCTGACTCCTAGTATTTTGGGAATCGAATCCTTCTACGTCCTACTACAAACTCTGCTACTGGTTTTTGAAAGCAAGTTTCTTCAACTCGGGAAGTCTCCCATCTTAGAATTCCTAATCTTACTTCTTGTCCAATCCCTCTTCTTTCTCGCCTTAGAAGGCTACCTGAAGACGCTGATGAAACAAGATCTGGTCTTTATCCTGCTGATTTGTCTTGCCCTCGGAAGTCTCTTTCGAAATATCAGTACCTTCCTTCAGGTCCTGATGGATCCAAACGAATACGATAAACTGCAAAACGGTCTCTTTGCCTCCTTTCAACATCTCAACACTTCCATCCTAGCCATCGGCTCTCTGATCATCATTGCTTTGACAATCTTTTTCTTTCGAAAAGCAGTCATTCTGGATGTCTTGCACCTACAAAGAGAAACAGCTCAGATATTGGGACTCGATGTTGAAAAAGAACAGAAAGAGCTCCTCTGGGGCATCGTACTTTTAACTTCAACGGCCACTGCCTTGGTAGGGCCTATGGCCTTCTTCGGCTTTATGCTGGCTAATATAACTTACCTGATTGTCAAAGATTATCGGCACAAGTTGCTCTTTATCGTAGCCATTCTAATTGGATTTATCAGTTTGACCTTGGGACAGGCCCTGATTGAACGAGTTTTTGCGCTGGAAATTCGCATCAGCATGATCATCGAGAGTGTGGGTGGCTTCTTATTCTTTATCTTACTTTATAGGAGGGCGCGTCGGTGAAACTGGAAAACATTGACAAATCCATTCAAAAACAGGATATTTTGCAAGGCATTTCGCTTGAAGTCAGTCCTCAGAAACTGACAGCCTTTATTGGCCCAAATGGTGCTGGAAAATCGACTCTCCTCTCCATCATGAGCAGACTGACCAAGAAAGATCAGGGGATTCTCAGTATCAAAGGCCGTGAAATCGAGAGTTGGAATTCACAAGAACTAGCTCAAGAACTCACTATCCTAAAGCAGAAAATCAATTACCAAGCCAAATTGACGGTGGAAGAACTGGTCAGTTTTGGACGATTTCCCTACAGTAGAGGACGACTGAGACCAGAAGATTGGGAAAAAATCCGAGAAACTCTGGACTATCTGGAACTGACCAACCTAAAAGACCGCTACATCGATAGCCTGTCTGGAGGCCAGCTCCAGCGGGTCTTTATCGCTATGGTACTGGCCCAGGATACAGACTTTATCTTGCTAGATGAACCGCTCAACAATCTCGATATCAAGCAAAGCGTCAGCATGATGCAGATTCTCAAGCGACTGGTGGAGGAACTAGGAAAGACCATTATCATCGTCCTCCACGATATCAACATGGCCAGTCAGTATGCAGATGAAATTGTCGCCTTCAAGGACGGTCAAGTCTTTAGCAAGGGAAGAACAGATCAAATCATGCAGGCTGACCTGCTCAGTCAACTTTATGAGATTCCCATCACGCTGGCTGATATCAATGGCAAAAAGATCTGTATCTATAGCTAATAACATATAAGTTCAAGTTAGAGAACCTTCAATCTCTTAGTCAATAAAACCTAGAGACTCCCTAAATCGTTATCACATTTTAAAAAGGAGAAATCATGAAAACATCCCTCAAACTTTACCTCACTGCCCTAGTAGCCAGCTTCTTGCTCCTACTTGGTGCATGTAGTACAAACTCAAGCACTAGTAAGACGGAGTCAAGTAGCTCTGCTCCAACAGAGGTAACCATTAAAAATTCACTAGGTGTAGTCACACTTTCAAAAGTCCCTGAAAAGATTGTGACCTTTGACCTCGGTGCTGCGGATACTATTCGCGCTTTAGGTTTTGAAAAGAATATCGTCGGAATGCCTACAAAAACTGTTCCGACTTATCTAAAAGACCTAGCTGGAAAAGTTAAAAATGTTGGTTCTATGGTTGAGCCAGACCTAGAAGCCCTTGCTGCTCTTGAACCAGACCTAATTATCGCTTCACCACGTACCCAAAAATTCGTAGATAAGTTCAACGAAATCGCTCCGACTGTTCTCTTCCAAGCAGGCAAAGATGACTACTGGACTTCTACCAAGACTAATATCGAATCCCTAGCAAGCGCCTTCGGTGAAACTGGTACACAGAAAGCCAAGGAAGAATTGGCCAAGCTAGACAAGAACATCCAAGAAGTCGCTACTAAAAATGAAAGCTCTGACAAAAAAGCCCTTGCCATCCTCCTCAACGAAGGAAAAATGGCTGCCTTTGGTGCCCAATCTCGTTTCTCTTTCTTGTACCAAACCTTGAAATTCAAGCCAACTGATACTCAATTTGAAGATTCTCGCCACGGACAAGAAGTCAGCTTTGAAAGTGTCAAAGAAATCAATCCTGACATCCTCTTTGTCATCAACCGTACCCTTGCCATCGGTGGGGACAACTCTAGCAACGACGGTGTCCTAGAAAATGCCCTTATCGCTGAAACTCCTGCTGCTAAAAATGGCAAGATTATCCAACTAACACCAGACCTCTGGTATCTAAGCGGAGGCGGACTTGAATCAACCAAACTTATGATTGAAGACGCACAAAAAGCCTTGAAATAAGCTACTTTAAACTCAATCACATCTTTACATGATAAAACGCATCCTATCAAGCTCACTCAAACCTGATAGGATGCGTTTTTATCATTTCACTAAAATATTTTTACCTAGCCTCATTTTTCTTCTTGATTCCGTTTAAGGGAAAAATGGTCTGGGACGGGGTCCTTACCTGTTTTCGACCAGGGATGGCAACGTAAAATCCGAGCCAAGCCCATCAAGACACCCTTGAAGCCATGTTTTTCAATAGCCTGAATCATATAGTTTGAACAGGTAGGCTCAAAGCGACAAGAGGGTGGAAATGCTGGGGAGATAAAACGTTGGTAAAAGCGCACAGGCGCTATTAAAATTCTTTTCATTATTTCTTGGTTACAGCCATGGTGTGTAGTTGGCTGATTTCTTTTTTATTAAGACGACGGGATTCTCCTGGACGGAGTCCTGTCAAGTCTAGATGTCCAAAACGGGTCCGTGACAACTTGTCCACTTGGAGACCGACAGCTTCAAACATCTTTTTAACCTGATGGTTACGCCCTTCATGGATAGTCAACTGCACCACAGAGCGGTTTTTGACTGGATCCACTTTGAGAATCTCATAGACAGCCGGCTTGGTTTTCTTTCCATCAATCTCAAGTCCACGGGTCAAGGGGCGCAGATTATCCTTATTGGCCACACCTTTAACACGCGCGACATAAACCTTGTCAATCTCATTACGAGGGTGAATCATCTCATCCGTAAAATCCCCATCATTGGTCAAAATCAAGACTCCTGATGTATCCCAGTCCAAACGACCTACAGGGTAGATGCGCTCTTTCACATTTGGCAAGAGGTCGACAACCGTCTTGCGGCCCTTGTCATCTGTCACACTAGAAATGACACCGCGTGGTTTGTTAAGCAGATAGTAGACCTTTTCTTCGTTGTAGATAGGTTGACCTTCAACTTCGACCTTGTCGCCAGACTTGATGGTCGTTGCTAGTTCACGTACCACCTGGCCGTTGACCGTCACCAAACCTTGCTTGATCAGCTCTTCTGCTTTTCTCCTACTGGCCACACCTGCGTGGGCAATATACTTATTGATTCTCATCTTCTTCTATCCTTTCACCAAATAATTGGCTTTCTTGGGCTTGAATCTCAAGCTCATCAATCACTGGTAATTCTTCTAAATGGTTTATCCCCATGTAATCTAGGAAATAATCTGTAGTCACATAGAGGTTGGGGCGCCCCAACACTTCTTTTTTCCCGTCTTCCTTTATCAGGTCAAAAGCCTGCAACTTTGCCAAGGCCCCACTCGAGTTGACCCCACGGATGGCATCAATTTCTATTCGTGTGATAGGCTGTTTGTAGGCAATGATGGACAAGGTCTCAAGAGCTGCCCGAGACAAGCTCTGGTTGATAGGTGCCTTAGAGTATTCCTTCAAAATCTCTACAAATTGAGGCTTGGTCACCAATCTATAAGCTCCCCCTGTCTCAATCAGAGCCAAACTGGAATCTGGGTCCTTTTCATACTTCTGGGCTAATTTTTCTAAACTCTGTTGGATGCCTGTCGGTGGCAGAGAGAGGAGTTCAGCTAACTGGCGGACTCTAATCCCATCTTCACCCGCTACAAACAAGAGCGCTTCTATTTTTGCTAAAGTACTCATCTTTCCTCTCTATCAAGTCTAGCTTTGGGCCACTTGACTTTCTTCCTTCTTTTCCATGAGATAGATATCTCCGAAACTCTCCTCTTGCACAAGAATCAGCTCCTGGGTTTTGATTAACTCTAGGGTTGCCAAAAAGAGGGTGATAACCTCTTGGACATTCTGGGCTTCCTTGAACAAATCCTGCAAGCGCAATTGATCTCGTCCAGCCAAGGACTCTTTCACGATAACCATCATGTCCTCAATCTTATACTCATCCCGCAGGATAGTCGTATGATTCTGTTCAAACTCCTCTTTTTTCTTGGCTAGGATATTTGAAAAAGCCAAAAAGAGGTCAATGGTCGTCTTGTCATGCACAAGCTCCGCATCTTCGTAAATCAATTCTGTCGGCGCTTTGGAATAGTGCTGGGCCCGTTCTTGGTGCTTGGCTTCCAAGTGTTCACCCAAGAGCTTGAATTTGCGGTATTCTTCGATTTGGGAGAGAAGATCCTGCTCTAGGTCATCTTCCAAATTTGTCACTTCTGCTATCTTTGGCAAGAGCTTGCGACTCTTGATCAACATGAGCTGACTGGCCATGACCATATACTCTCCCGTCACTTCCAGACGCATGGCCTGCAGGGTTGAGACATAGGCTAGATATTGTTCGATGACTTCCGTAATGGGCACATCGTAGATATCCATCTGGTACTTAGAAACAAGGTGCAAGAGCAAGTCCAGGGGCCCTTCAAAATCTTTTAATTTAATATCCATTATCTATATTTTTCTAAGGTCAGGACTGTTTTTAATCCTAATTTTTTTGCAATTTCGTACAAATCGACCTTGTTTTCAATTTGTCGTAGAATGAACTGTTCCCGCAATGCTTGGGCTGATAAGGCTGGAAAACCTTTCTCCTTGACAAAAGCTTCTAACTGACGAAAGGCCCACTGACGGGAATAAGCTTTCCCTCCCCTTTCAAAGAGATAGGTCTGCCCCATCAAGGGTTCCAATTCTGAAAGCAAGGTCGTGGGAATGGTGACAATCCTCTGTTGGGAAGCCTTCTTGATTCGCAACACCTGAAAGTCCAGATTGATATCCGCAACCTTGAGAGCTAAAATCTCACTCGGCAAGAGGCCCATTTCTAGGATTAAGAGCGCTAGCAAGCGACCCTCTGGATAGTCGCTTTCCTGCCAAAAAGAGTCTAGGTCTAACAATTCTGGCTTTTCGGTCTTCTTTTCAGCTTGTTTAGCTAATTCCAAGCGGTAAAAGCTATCCACTTCTCCTTTTTGATAGAGAAAGTAGAGAAATTGGTTACAGGCCGAAATCTTTCGCTTCTGGGCGCTGATCTTTAGATTGGTTAGCTGGGCTTGGTAAATCTTGAGACTGGTCTCAGAAATCCGCTCGCCTACCAAATCTAAAAACTGTTCTAAATCATACTTATAGGACTGCTTGGAATTGACAGACAAGCCTTGCTTTTCTTCTAAAAAGGCTGAAATCCTATCTCTCATTTGCATCGAATCTCATATTCCTTACTAAAGTCATGCAAGAGGGCATTGACTGCCTTTAGGATGGACTTGCGCGTGATAATTCCTTGGAAAATACCAGACGCATCCACAACCGGCAAGAAGGACTCATCTACCAGCTTGTGCAAGACCTCCGTAATGGTAAAATCAGGCGAGACGACCGCTACGTCCGTTCTCGTCATATGAACGATATCCGTATCTGCCATGATTTCTTGACTCAAATCATGCTCCATCTGATAAGCCATAATATCTCTGAGCCCAATAGTTCCAACAAAGTGTTTTTCATCTGTCACAACAGGAACACGGGTATAGGTCATCTGACTAAGCAAGAGTGTCGCATGATCCGCATTGTGAGTATCAATCAACACAGCTAGATTTTTAGCAGGAGTCAAAAAAGTTTCTTCTTGCCCCAACAAGAAAGTCTCAAACTCCTTGGCAATCATCGGCTAAACTCCTTGGACAAGCCCGGATACACCTCATGGTCTCGTGTCAAAAAGTCCACTTTGAAATAACTGTCATCAATCTCCACACGAGCATAGAGACATTCTCTGATGGTCCCACGTGGTTGACTGATGGAACCTGGATTTAGAAAAAGAGTCTTGCCTTCCATCCAAGCACTTGGCACATGCAAGTGACCATAGAGGCAGATATCGGCCTCTTCCTCCTGAGCCCAGTAGTCCAACTTTTGAAAATTGAAATTAATGTCAAACAAGTGACCATGTGTTTGGATAATCTTGGTCGAACCAAGCTCAGTCACCAAACGTTCTGGGTAACCTGCATAGAAGTCCATATTCCCTTTAACAACACGGATGCCTTCCCAAAGGGGAGAATCAGGACGCAGTTCAGAATCGCCGTTATGAAAAACGGCATCAACTTTGCCTACATAGCGATCACGGATTTCTTCCACAATCAAGCTATCGCCATGAGAATCGCTCATTACAATGATGGTTTGCTTTGCCATGATGGAAATACCTCCAAAAGTTTCTTAACGGCTAAGGCACGGTGAGATTGACTATTTTTTTCTTCAAGGGTTAATTCAGCTGAGGACTTGCCTGTCTCTCCTACCAGGAAGAGAGGATCGTAACCAAATCCATTTTCACCCTTAGGTTCAAAGTTAATGTAGCCTGGCCAGTCTGCTTCAACAACCAAGCTTTCCTTGTTTGGACTGGCCACGACTAGGGTTGTATGGAATTGAGCCGAGCGGTCCTTGAGTTCAAAGACCATGGCCAATTCGTGCAAGAGTTTGGCATTGTTTTCACGGTCAGTAGCTCCCACACCTGCGAAACGAGCTGACCAGACACCTGGCAAGCCACCAAGGACATCGACTTTGAGACCTGAGTCATCTGCCAAAACCATCTTGCCCGTTAATTGAGAAATAGTTTCTGCCTTGAGGCGGGCGTTTTCTTCGAAGGTCATGCCTGTTTCTGCTACTTCAGGTAAGTCAGGATAGTCATTAAGATTTTCCACATCGTATCCTAACTTGTCAAAGATAGCTCGAAATTCCTTGGTCTTGCCCTCGTTACGAGTCGCAATCAACAAGGTTTCTCTAACCTTGTTTGTCTCAAAGAAGTCGTGAACATTGACCCCTTCTTTAGGCAATTCCACATACAAGAGTTGCCCATTTTCAACCAAGAGCAGGGCCCCTTGACGTTGAATGACTTCCAAGTTACGTCCCATTTCTTGGTTGAGGATATCTACCACAAAAGACAATAAACGGTAGCGAGAACCATAGCGTAAAACAGCAACTGAAATCGGGAAACCTCGTTCCTCGTCTCGAAAGATTTTGGCCAATCCAACCAGAGGGAAATCCAAGTCTTCATCAGTCAACGTCCGGACGCCACCAAAAATAGCATAGGACCCGACATACCAGTCCTGGTCATCCTTGTATTCATAAATTTTATTTGTCATAATTCTACATGCTCCACATGAATCTCTTTTTCAAGCCATTCTTCACCAATTTGTGCAAAACTTTGGCTGCTGGCTGTTGTGTAAAAACGGTGATGGAGTGGTCCGGCATCGCGACCACGATTGATTTCAAAATAATTAAGTAAGACTGAGATATCCCGTACGCACTCTGCCCCACTATCGATGAGCTGAACCTTGGGTCCCATGACATTTTGAATAATGGGTCTGAGGAGTGGATAATGGGTACAACCCAAAATCAGGCTATCCACCTTTCCAACCAAGGGACGTAGGGTTTCATAAACTACTTTCTTAGTGACACTGGTTGACAGAGCCCCAGACTCCACCAAGGGAGCAAACTTGGGACAGGCCAAACTCTCCACCTGTAAGTCCGGATCCAGATCATTGATTTTCTGTCGGTAGATGTCAGATTGTACCGTCATAGGCGTTCCAATGACTCCGATTTTCCCACCTTGGCTGGACTTGATGGCTGCTGAAGCTCCTGGCAAAATCACACCCAAGACAGGAATATCTAGTTGAGCCTTAATTTCTTCCCAGACGACCGCAGTCGCAGTATTACAAGCAATGACAATCATTTTGACATCCTTGGTCAAGAGAAAGTTGACCAACTGCCAAGTATATTCACGAATTTGCTCAGCAGGACGGGGACCATAGGGCGCCCGCGCCGAATCTCCAATATAGACGATTTCTTCATGGGGAAGCTGGCGCATGAGCTCGCGCACAACGGTCAAGCCCCCTACACCCGAATCCAAAAAACCAATTGGTCGATTATCCATACAGTCTTCTTTCTAGTCTTTTTTCTGATTGATAGTTCATTATGATTACCGTTCCTTATGAACTGAATAATGACAGCCTAATCAACAACTATCTCTCTTAATCATAATCAAATATCAATAGAATGCAAGGAAAAAGTCTCATTCCTAAACCATAACCAACATAGTGAGAAGTCTGGAACTTTCATCCCAGACTTTTCCTTATTTATTTTTTCTTTTTATTGTTAGCAAGAGCTGCCTTTTGTTGGCGGATGATTTGGTGGTAAACTTGTTGTACCTTAGCTTCGCTTGGTTTTTGACCATTTGCACTCAAAAGAGTACGAACTGCTTCAGCATTCAAACGTGGGTTGTCAGCGAATTCTTTTTCAATTTGCTTACGAACCAAGTACATTCCTCCAAGAGCTCCTCCTAGAAAAGCTAGCACAATCAATACAATTGCTAAAAGTAAATCCATCATTTTTCTCCTGTTTCTTTTTGAGTCTCTTTCATTATACCACAAACTAGCCACCCTGACTAGTTTGTTTTACGCTTTCAGGGATGGAATAAATAGCAAAAAGAACCCTGCTTTTCTGCAAAAGAGGGCTCCTTACTGAGTTTATACTCAATGAAAATCAAAGAGTAAACTAGGACGCTAGCCGCAGGTTGCTCAAAACACTGTTTTGAGGTTGCAGATAGAGCTGACACGGTTTGAAGAGATTTTCGAAGAGTATTAATTTCATATTTCTGCCTATCCATTTATACTAATAAAAGACTGAGACACCAGATCTCAGCCTTTTTCTTTATCCCAAAACCAATTCATCACTGACCAGACTTTGACCACTATTTTTCTGGAAGAGATGCATGAGATTTTCAACCGTCAGATGCTTTTTCTCCTCTCCCTTGACATCCACCACTATCTTACCCTGATAGAGCATAATGATACGATTGCCGTACTCAATCGCATGGTTCATATCGTGGGTAATCATCAAAGTCGTCAACTGATGGTGTTCCACAATCTTTTGCGTCAAGTCCATCACCATTTGACTCGTTTTCGGATCAAGCGCCGCAGTGTGTTCATCCAAAAGCAAAAGTTTAGGTTTCACCAGAGCTGCCATGACTAGGGTCAAGGCCTGTCTTTGTCCTCCTGAAAGGTATTGGGTATCCACTTTCAAGCGATTTTCAAGGCCAATATTCAACTCTTTCAAGGCCTCTTGGAACTGGATTCTCTCCTTCTCCTTCACGCCCCAACCAAGCCCTCTCTTCTGCCCACGTCTCAAGGCAATAGCCATATTCTCCTCAATCGTCAAACGAGAAGCTGTTCCCATCTTAGGATCTTGAAAAACACGGGCAATATCCTTGGCTCTCTTTCTTACACTAAGATTTTTAATGGATTTGCCTGCCAATAAAAGGTCCCCTTCATCCACCGATAGATTGCCAGCCAAGATATTCATCAAAGTGGATTTCCCTGCTCCATTTCCACCAATCACAGAGATAAAATCTCCCTCTTCAACCTCTAAGTCTAATCCTTTGAGGACATGGTTCTCATTGACCGTCCCTGCTTCAAAGGTTTTGTGAATATTTTCAAGTGTTAACAAACTTGCCATAACTTTCTCCTCCTATTCATTTCTCAGTTTCAAACCACGAATCTTTAATCTCTTTTGCAGTTCTGGTGCAAATAACACTAAGGCTAGCAAGATTGCATTAAAGAGACGTACCAGGTTTTGATCTAGATTTGGAATTTCATAGATATTTAAAATAATCAAACGGTAAACAATGGCACCGATTCCGATAGATAACAAGCGACCTCCAATGGTCAAGTCGTGTATCAAAACTTCTGCAATAATAACTGCACTCAAACCAACAACGATGGTTCCTGTCCCAGAGGTTACGTCTGAAAATCCATCATTTTGAGCGAACAAGGAACCACACAGGGCAATCAAACCATTTGAAATCATGTACCCAACAATCTTCATGGTGTCTACATTGACCCCATTAGCCTCACTCATCGGAATATTGTCCCCAGTCGAACGCAAGACCAATCCAATCTCCGTTTTCATCAAAAGAGTCAAGACCAAACAAACAAGTAGGAGACAGGCCAAACTGAATGAGAAAACAGCTTCTTCATTTGTCAGCCCCAAGCTCGCCAATTGTTTAAAGACAGTTGAAGAATCTCCCAAGGAAAGGTTGGGCACACTGCCCATGATTTTAATATTGATTGAATAAAGCCCTGTCAAGGTCACAATCCCTGTCAAGAGAGCTGGGATTTTCATCTTGGTGTGGAGCATTCCTGATACAAGACCAGCTACCATACCTGCCAGCAAAGCAAGTAAGGTCGCAATCCAAGGATTTGTCCCTGCCTGTATCTGCGATACAACGACAGCTGCCCCCAAAGGAAAGGCTCCTTCAGCAGTCATATCCGCAATATCCAAAATACGGAAAGTCAAGTAAACTCCAATGGCCATAATCGACCACAACAAACCTTCTGATAAACTAGATAATACAAAACTCATCTTAAACCTCCCTATTCCTTGCTTTCCAACTTACTAATATCAATTCCTAGTGCATCTGCCATTTCTTGATTGGTATGCAATTCCAGTTTTTCAGGCAACTCAACTGCTATATTTTCTGGTTTCTCACCTTTTAAGACACGAATCAACATGCGGGCTGTCTGCCGTCCCAATTCTTCATAATTGGTACCGTAGTTATACAAACCACCAACCGCAATCATTTCCGTTGAGCCACCGAATACTGGAACCTTGTGTTTAATAGAAACCTGCTTAACTGTTTCCATGGTTGACGAAATGATATTGTCCGTTGGTACAAAAACCATATCCACTTCTGCCATCAAACTCTCTGCTGCCGCTTTGACATTGTTACTGTCCAAGATTGTTTTTTCAACAACGGTAAAGCCTTTTTCTTCCAGAAGTCGCTTAGCTTCATCCTTTTGGACAACTGAGTTTGGCTCGCTCTGAGTATAGAGGATTCCAATTGTTTTAGCTTTTGGCAACACTTTCTTTATCAAATTGATTTGGGTTGAGATAGCATCTGATGACTGATCACTTGTTCCAGTTACATTGCCCCCAGGATGCTCTCTTGACTCTACCAACTTGGCACTGACAGGGTCTGTTACAGCTGAAAAGATAACCGGTGTCGTTTGTGTTGTATTAGCCAAGCTCTGAGCAGAAGGCGTTGCGATAGCTAGAACGACATCACTAGATTCTGCTAGTTGCTGGGAAATCGTTTTTAGGTTTCGTTGTTCTCCCTGTGCATTTTGCAAATCAATCTCGATATTTTTCCCTTCAGCATAGCCTTGCTTGGCAAGCTCATCCACAAACCCTTCTCTAGTAGCGTCTAAGGACTGGTGGGTAATAAATTGCGAAATACCGATACGAAACACATCTTTTTTCTTATCTGCCTTCAACTGATGCAAACTAATCAGAGAGGTCAAGAGAATCCCCACTACCAAGAGAGGGGCTAGTAATTTTCGAACAACTTTCATAATGAAACTCCTTCTCAGAAAAGATAAAACAAAAAACCGCCTAGATAATATCTAAACGGATGCTTGAAATAAGCTAACAAGTTACAACTTAGCTAGTCCATTTAGATATTCATCTATATGGACCACAATCAAAAATCTTAGCCACATAGATACAAACAAATTGCTTGAACTGTTTGCATCCATGGTGACATGTCTACAAACACTATCTAAAGTAGCTAAAGTAAAAGTTTTGATTCATCGTTACAGCTTGTCTCTTATTCATTTCTTTTTCTGCTTTCTTTTTTGATGTTTCCTATCTTACCACCTTTTTCATCAGCTGTCAAGAATATTTCAGAATTTTTTAAAATTTTTCGAAAATTCTTTCAGGATACTTTCAAAGATTTTTTCAAATCAGTCCAACAAAAAAAGGTTTATAATTCCCATAAAAATTGATATGGAAATTATAAAACCATTATTAGTTTAACCCTTGTTGGTAACGCGCTAATTCGGCTTGGTTAGCCCAAACATAGTGACCTGGACGGATTTCTACCATAGATGGCTTATCAGTCTCATAGTCGTGTTGACTTGGGTCGTAAACCTTCAAGACCTTCTTACGTTCCAAGATTGGATCTGGGATTGGTACCGCTGAAAGCAAGGCTTGAGTATATGGATGAATTGGATTGTTAAACAATTCTTCTGTTTCTGCAACCTCTACAATAACACCCTTGTAAATAACTGCGATACGATCTGAAATAAAGCGAACGACAGACAAGTCATGGGCGATGAAGAGATAGGTCAAACCAAGTTCTTTTTGGAATTTTTTGAGCAAGTTCAAGACTTGAGCACGCACAGAAACGTCCAAGGCTGAAATGGGCTCATCCGCAATAACAAAGTCTGGTTGCATGACCAAGGCACGGGCAATACCGATACGTTGACGTTGACCACCTGAGAATTCATGAGGGTAACGAGTCAAGTGCTCAGCAAGAAGCCCCACTTCACGGATAATATTTTTAACTTTCTCTTTACGTTCTTCTTCATCCTTGAACAGATGATGATTGTAAAGACCTTCAGAAATAATATAATCAACAGTCGCACGTTCATTCAAACTTGCGGCAGGATCTTGAAAAATCATCTGGATACGACGAATCAATTCTGCAGCTTGTTCACGCGATTTCTTACCATTAATCTTTTGACCATCAAAAATGATATCCCCATTACTTGTATCATTAAGACCGATGATGGCACGACCAATAGTTGTTTTCCCACTACCTGACTCACCTACAAGCGAGAAAGTTTCTCCCTTGTTGATAAAGAAGTTAGCATTTTTAACTGCGACAAACTTCTTACTTCCTTCACCGAAGGAAATTTCTAAATCTTTGATTTCTACTAATTTTTCAGACATTTCCTTCCTCCTAGTCAGCCAGATGGGCAAATCCCATTTTTTCACGAATCTTATCATGGAGATTTGCAATCACAGCTGGTTTTTCTACTTTTGGAGCATCCTCATGAAGTAGCCAAGTTTTAGCCCAATGTGTCTCTGATACTGAGAATTGAGGAGCTTTTTGTTCGAAGTCAATTTGCATTGCATAGTCAGAACGCAAGGCAAAGGCATCCCCTTTCAGGTCAGTATAAAGTGACGGAGGTGTTCCTGGGATTGAGTAAAGATCCCCTTTATCATCAGCAAGCTGAGGCAAGCTAGACAAGAGACTCCATGTATATGGATGGCGAGGGTCATAGAAGACTTCCTCAACAGTTCCATACTCAACGATTTCTCCTGCATACATAACCGCTACCTTATCTGCAATACTTGCCACCACACCAAGGTCGTGGGTGATAAAGATTGTTGTGAAATGGTACTCGTTTTGTAAAGATTTCAACAAATCAATAATCTGAGCTTGGATGGTCACATCCAAGGCAGTCGTTGGCTCATCACAAATCAAGACATCAGGTCGGCAGGCAAGAGCAATCGCAATAACGATACGTTGACGCATTCCTCCAGAATATTGGAATGGGTATTCATCAAAACGTCTATCTGCATCTGGAATCCCAACCTTATTCATGTAGTCAATGGCCAATTCTTTCGCTTCTTTAGCTGTTTTTCCTTGGTGTTTTACAATAACTTCTGTAATCTGACTACCAATTGTTTTAATTGGGTCCAAACTAGTCATTGGATCTTGGAAGATAGTCGCAATCTTAGCGCCACGAATTTGTTCCCAATCCTTGTGAGAAGATAAAGCTGTCAAATCTTGACCACGGTAGTCAATGCTACCTTGGGCAATGCGACCATTTTCTTCAAGCATACCTGTGAAAGTCTTTGTCAAAACAGATTTTCCTGATCCTGACTCACCTACCAAGGCTAATACTTCTCCTTCAACTAGTTCAAGGGAAACGCCGCGAATGGCTGTCAATACTTTGTCACGAACGTCAAATTCCACGACAATATCGCGAGCAGTCAAAATTACATTTTTTTCTTTTGTCATTTCTACTCCTATCTATGTGTACGTGGATCACTAGCATCCGCTAAGTTTTGACCAACTACGAAAAGGGATAAGGATACCAAGACAAGAGTTGTCAATGGAATCCAGAAGAGGTATGCATTTGTCGTTACGTTCTGAGAGTAATCTGAAATCAAACGACCTAAACTTGGAACTGTAATCGGCAATCCAAGTCCAAAGAATGAAAGGAAAGCTTCGTATGAGATAAAGGCTGGAAGCATTTGAGATGTCGTCGTAACGATAACAGATACCAATTGTGGCATAATGTTTTTTACAACAATCTTAAAGGTTGGTGTTCCAAGTGTACGTGAAGCAAGGTTATACTCCAAGTCACGATAACGCATGATCTGAATACGAATTGAGTAAGCAATACCAATCCAAGTAGTCACACTCATAGCAAAAATCAGATTCCAGAATCCAGCTCCGATTGAGTAAGTCAAGACAATGACAATCAAAAGAGATGGGATGTTTGAGATGACATTATAAACTTCCATCATCACACGGTCAACTGATTTTGAAATTCCCCAAATACCACCGACAAAAACACCGATAACCAAGTTAATCACTGTCGCAATCACAGAAATGAGGATAGAGTTACGAGCTCCGAACCAGACACCGTCAAAGAGAGATTTACCGTTACTGTCTGTACCGAACCAATGCTCAGCATTTGGCTTGATATAACGAGCACTAAAGTCGTTTACTTTGCTGACATCATTGAAATCAAACTTAGAAAACATTGGGTAGATGAAACTCATCAAAATGATAGCTACCAAGATTCCCAACATGACTACAGTTGATTTCTTCTTCATAAATTGTCTAAACACTGAGCCCCAGTATGAATAGGCTGGCGCATCAATGGCTTCAGAGGCAAAATCGTCACGTTTTACGAACTGAAATTTTTCTTTATCGATTGTAGACATTATTTGCCTCCTTTCTCAGTCAATTTAATACGTGGGTCAATAATAGTCATCCAAATATCTCCCAAAAGAAGTGAGAAGATAGAAATACATGTAAAGATGAAGACAAGACCTACGACCATAGAGTTATTAGATGCTTTTACAGAGTCAATCAACATTTTACCCATACCTGGGAAAGCGAAGACTGTTTCAGTAAGGGTTGCACCACCGATAACCCCGATAACAGCACCAGGAATTCCTGAAACCAGCGGAACCATGGCATTTTTAAAGATGTGTTTGTTTGAAATTTCTTTTTCAGACAAACCTTTTGCACGAGCAAAACGAACAAAGTCCTGTGATTGCAAGTCAATCATGTAACGACGAATCCAAATAGCTGTACCAGGAGCACCCAATAAACCAAGGATAACTGCTGGTAAAACATACGAACGCCAATCTCCAGCACCCAAGATAGGGAATGAATCTGGAAGACCAATTGATGATCCAATCAAACGAACAATGTAAACCAAGGCAATGGTTGGAAGGGCCATCAAGAAGGTCAAAAACCCTGTTGAGAAGCTATCAATCCAAGTATTCTTGAAGCGAGCCATAGCTGAACCAAGTGGCACGGCAATCGCATAAGAAATCACCAAACCAATCAATCCAACGACTGCAGAGCTAGCAATCATAGAAGGATATTGGTAGTTGCTTTCAGTTGCAGTATATGGGTCATCTTTCCCATAGTTAGCTACTTCACGAGAATCAGCCTGACTAGGCGATTTGTAGGTTCTTGAGTAGATATTAACTGAAGATGTTTTCTTACCAGTTGGGAATTGCACTTCTGATGTCTTAGTTTGACCTTGTCCTTGTGTGATAACTTGAAGCACAGGAGTATTAGCATAAGTTGGATATGAATCACCCAAATTCAAGTTCACAAAGTTTTGGTGAACAAATGGGAACTGACTATTGAAGTACAAGAGGTACTTGTGTTTAGTCCCTGAACCTACCAGAGACCAGCCGATAGCGGGATCATTTTCAAAACGCAAATAACGCTCCAAATTTGGATTTTCTGGGTCCTGAATCTTGTTTGTGTGGTCGATATCAAGCAAGTTTGCATAGAATTTAAACACACGTTCAAAAATTGGAATTTCACGTGTAGCGTAGAATTGGCCACTTTCAGTAAATTCTCCCAGGGTCCAACCATGACCGATTTGTTTGATGTATTTTTCATAGATAGCCTTGTTGGTATCATTGGCTTCAACTGTTACAGAAGCATCCATCTGGCTAGCTTTTTCTTGCAACTCTTTGGTATCGTAGTACTCGATATAGCCCATACGCTCATAAACGGTATTCTCATAGTTATCACGTTTATCAGCAGTTGTCGCAATCTTGTTATAGTTGGTATCCTGTTTGAAAATCAATTTTCGAGGAACCATTGTATAGATAATCGTGTAAGTCAAGGTTGTTACTAAGAAGATAGAAACCAATGACCGCAAAACACGCATAAAAATATATTTTTTCATATCATTTCCTTTAAAAATCCCAAAAGAACCTTCTCCTCATGGAGAGAAAGTTCTATTGAAAATTATTTACTTCACATGACTTGCCAATTCTTTTTGAGCTTTCTCGTTTGACTCAGTCTTTTCTTTCAACCATTTTTCACGAGCTTTTTCATACTCTTCTTTGGTGATTGCTTTTTCACCAACTTCAGTGTACTTCAAGTATCCTGAATTTTCACCTTTAAGGCCGGCTACTGAATATGAAGAGCTAAATGGTAGAACTTTTGAAACATATGAAACGGCTGTTTCTTTTGGAGAAGCCATTACTGGAATTGTCAAAGCATTGTCAGTCAACCAAGCTTGTGCCACCGCGTATTTTTCATAACGTTTTTGAACATCTTGGTTTTCGCTGTTTGCGTCATCAAGTAATTTTCCATAGTCAGCTAAACCAAGTTTGCTTACTACTGATGCATCTGTGTTTTGGTCAATACCAAGGTAAAGACGAGTGCTTCCTCCCTTAAGGACGAATTGATCCAAGAAAGTAGAAGGATCTTGATAGTCAGGGTTCCATCCTAGCAAGGTATGGATATCCCAGTCTTGCTCTTTAGCTGTTGGAGCGCTAAATGAAATTGGTAAAGCTTCTGCTTGAGTCATTTGTTGTAAGTCTACAACAACATTATCTGAACCCAATACTTTTTCAATTGATTGTTTCAATGATTGAACACGGTTTACAACCGCTGTTGATTCTTGGATAACCAAGGCATCCAAGTGGATTGGGAATTCAACACCTTCAACTTGTAGGCTTGATTTTGCTTTAGCAAAGACTTCTTTCGCTTTTTCTTCATTGTAAAGTCCATTTTGAGAATCTGCTAGAGACACGTTTGACCAAGTAGAAGAATTTGTCTTAGCCAAGCTATCTTGTACCAATTCACCAAATGTTTTCTTACCAACTTGAAGATTATAAGGTGCAAACGTATTACGGATGGCTACTGCAGCTCCATCAGTACCATTTGTTTGAGCTGAGTAAGAATTGCGATCGACAGCAAAGTTCAAGGCTTGACGGAATTCCTTGTTTAGCAATGCTTTCTGAGTAGATGTCTTTTGAGCATCACTTGTTTTGGCAGTGTGGTTATAGGTTGTACGGCCATAATTCAAGCTGACAGTTGCAACACCCGCTCCTGGTTCATTAAAGTAAATGTTATCTTTAAAGTCAGCTGCATATTTTTCATATGTAGAACTTGTAGGGAAGATACGAGCCTTGCTATATTGACCATCAGCAAAACCTTTAGCAATCACATCTTGGTCCTTACCATCCCAGAAAGTGAACTTAACGTTCTCAATTTTTACATTTTCTTTGTCCCAGTAAGCATCATTTTTAGCCATCTCGATAGATGATTTTGGAGTTACAGATTTTAAGACAAATGGACCGTTATAAAGAATAGAGTTAGCATCGGTTGGGGCACCAAAACCTTCACCTTTTGAAGTTAAGAATTCTTCATTAACCGGCATCAAAACACCACTAGTGGTCTTATCATTCCAGAAAGTTTCTGGCTGGTTCAAGGTATATTCTAGTGTTTGATCATCAAGTGCTTTTACTCCAACGGTTGAAAAATCGCTTGTTTCACCCTTGATATAGGGTTCTAATCCCTTAATAGAAGAGCTAACGATTGAAAGTCCTTTTGATTTTCCATCTACGGCATGTTTCAAACCAGTAACGAAGTCTTTAGCAGTTACAGGAGCGTATTCTTCTCCCTCTGCTGTAACCCATTTAGCATCCTTACGGATTTTATAGGTATAAGTCAAACCATCTTTTGAAACTGTCCATGATTCAGCAATAGAAGGAACCAAGTTACCATATTTATCATTAGCCAACAAACCATCTACAGCATTTGTTGTGACGAATGATGTTGAATCGATATTGCTGACGATATAATCCAAGGTTTCTGGATCTGTTTGATAAACATATTGGTAATCTTTTGCTAGTTTAGCATTATTCGAACTAGTGTTTGAACACGCAGCTAGAACTCCTGACGCTAATAAGGTAGCTCCCGCTACAGCAAGCACTTGACTTTTTTTCATTTATTTACTCCTCTTATAAATAAAGTATAGGTTATCATCAATTATATCATAGATTTCAAGAAAAGTAAACGAATTTTCAGAATATTTAGGCTTATTGACGCAAAAAATCTGAAAAAGCTATTGACTGAAAATCATTTTCAAGGTATAATAATAAACGTTAAGGCGGTATAGCCAAGTGGTAAGGCACGGCTCTGCAAAAGCTTGATCGTCGGTTCAAATCCGTCTACCGCCTTCTATAACTTGTTTTATCAGGTTTCATTTAAACAAAAAGCCCCCGTTGTAGGGCTTTTTTGATTTTCTTCGGATAAATAAGCATAACTTTAAAAAACCTTTGGGGCGGATTTGGGGCAGACTTCTTTTTAGGAGACAATTTTTTAAAATCAACTAAAAAAGCTTCGTCACACCTGGTGACAAAAGCCTCTAGTTTACTCTGTTTCTTCTTCTATTTCAACTTCGGTAATTTGGACTTTTACCTTGGTAACACGTCCATTTTTCACTTTATCATTGGTTAGGATAAGCTGTTTGTTTTGGCTGACTAATTCATAACTGAGTTTCTCAGTCGTTGGAATAGTCCCCACTCCTGTCAAATAGTAACCAGCGATGGTATCAACGTCATCACTTTCCAGTTCAACATCAAAGTAGTCATTAAAATCATTGAGATTCATGGTACCTTGAACAATATAAGTATCTTCTCCAATTTTATGAACTTCGATTTCAGCCTTATCTGTTTCGTCATCGATTTCCCCAACGATTTCCTCTAAGAGGTCTTCCAGGGTCACCAAACCAGCCATCCCACCGTATTCATCCAGCAAGATTGCCATTTGTCTTTGGGTATTGCGCAGTTCTTTTAACAAGTCATCCACAAAAATAGTTTCAGGAACAAAAAGTGGATCTTGTAAGATTTTCTTCCAAACAATATTGTCAAAACCATCCACAAAGCCCGCATTAAGGAGACTCTTGGTGTGAATGATTCCAATCACGTTATCCTTGTCTCCATCATAGACAGGGATACGGGAAAAGTTTTGTTTTAAAATGCTCTGGATAATGGTTTGACTATCATCCTGAATATCCACCATAAAGGCATCCGTCCGAGGAACCATGACTTCTCTGGCCATTAATTCGTCCAGTGAAAAAATACCCTGCAACATCTCAATTTCGTCAGCATCTAGTGTTTCTTCACTATTTGTCAACATGTACTCAATTTCATCACGGGTCATTTTTTCGTCAGCATCGTCAAAGGTCATAGGAGTCAAGCGACTCAAGAGATTGGTAGATGCAGATAAGAGCCAAACAAAGGGACTAACTAGTTTCCCCAGCCCAATGATAACCGGCGCTGTACGAATAGCCAAGGCATCTTTTAGATTAAGAGCGATTCTCTTAGGGTATAATTCCCCAAAAACGATGGAAATATAAGTCAAAAATGCTAAAGATAGAAAACTTGCTACGGCATAAGCTGTTTCGCCATTTCCAAGCCAAGATGCAATTTCTCGTCCCAGAGTTTCTGCCAAACTCGCCCCTGATAAGATTGTAATCAGGGTAATCCCTACTTGAATGGTTGATAAAAAGTGGTTAGGATTTTCTAGTACCTTCAGCAGACGGATATAGCGTCTATCTCCTTCTTCTGCCTTTTGTTCAACCCGCGCACGATTTAGTGACACCATGGCCATTTCTGTGGCTGAGAAAAAGGCATTTAACACCGTCAAGATAAACAATAAAACAAATTGTAGCAACAAATTCTGACTACTTGGGTCTTCCATAGTTCTTCTCCTAAAATAGTATCTTATCCTTTATTATATCACAAAATCTAGTCCAGTACATATTATTTTTTTCAGTGTCTATTGTAGCCCTGCTGAAACTAGTAAAAAAAGAACTCCTACATCCACAAGGGACATAGGAGCTTATTTTATCTTTTACTGAGTAACAGTCACTTCTCCAGTTCGGTAATCCAGTTGAAGTCCTTTTTGAACATTGGGAACTAGAACATTAAATTCCAATTCCCCGTCTGAAGACTTGGCTTCAATCTGTGAAGCTGAAGGAACTAAGTCCTCATTTGAAGCGTAGTAAAGGGTTACACGATAACGGACACGCTTGTTTTGGTCCAAGGCTTTACGCACCAAGCTTTCATAATAGTTTTGACCAGTCGAATCCTCGGCCTGTGCCTGATTTGCCCAGGCTGTCTGAACAGCAATGTTTTTAGGATTGCTTGTTGAGGCATCAAAACCATCCAAGCCACCGATTAAGGCATAACCTAACAAGTGACCTCTATCGACGGCATGGGTATAAGAGCCCTTTAGATTCTTAACCTGATGCCAGCCTGGAGGAGTCCAAGAAGTCGAACCATTGCCAGTTTCTTCACGATTTTTGTACTGGCGAGTAGCCTTAGACAAGAGGGCATTAGCTACCGTTGGCACAGTTTCCTTGCCCACTGTCTTTGTTTTATTATCAGCGTAGGGCTTACTTGAAACCTTGGCATCTAGATTTGTTTTATTACCATTGACGATAAAAGCACCTGAGCCATTCCACTCAATACTCCCTTTTATTTGGCTTTTGACTGCGTCTGTTAAGACACTTTCTGCCAATTCTTGACTAGGAGCTTCAGAAGCTTGTTTTTTCTGACTAACCTTTGTTTTAGGACTATTAGGTGTCGACTGCATCTGCTTGATATAATAGCTTCCCGCAGATAAGAGTAATAACACTAGTAGTCCAATCAATTTCTGTCTTGTTTTTTTATCCATTTTTCTCCTTATCTCTAGAAAAAGACTGGTTCTCCAGCCTAATTTCCTGTAAATTTATGAATTAATTCCTGCCATTTTGCCGGAGACAGGATGGCCCATGGATCTTGACCCTTGCCCAAGATTCCATAGCCGACCATTAAACCGATTCCTAGGGCTAGAGCACCTAAAAACAGTACCAAAATGACTAAAAGTAAACGCTTGATTACATAGCTTGATTTCTTACTCATCTTCATCGCTTGCCTCAATTCGCTGAATCTTAGCACCTAGCTGCGCCAACTTCTCATGGAATCGGTAATAACCTCTATCCAAGTGAACCAATTTACCGACCACTGTTTCTCCCTGCGCTACCAAACCTGTCAAAATCAAGGCTGCACTAGCGCGAAGATCAGTAGAAAGAACTTCTGCTCCCTGCAAAGGTTGTCCACCAACAATACGAGCCGTATCACGGATAATCTCAGAGTGCAAGCCCATGCGACGCATTTCTTCTAGATGTTGGAAACGATTTTCGAAAACTGTCTCCACCATGGTTGATTCACCTTTTGCGACGGTCATCAAGGCTGTAAATTGAGCCTGCATATCTGTTGGAAATCCTGGGTGGGGCAAGGTTTTTACATGAACAGCTTTTAGATTTTCTAGTTGAGAGCGAACTCGAATCCCTTCAGTCTCCTCTGTCACTTCCACTCCCATTTCAAGCAATTTGGCAATCAAGGGACGATTGTGCTCCCAAACAGCGTCTTTAATCAAGACATCACCACCAGTCATAGCAGCAGCCACCATAAAGGTTCCAGCTTCGATACGGTCTTGGACTACATTGTGAGTCGTACCATGAAGTTTCTCAACACCGGTAATGGTAATAGTCTCTGTACCAGCACCTTTGACCTTGGCTCCCATTTCATTGAGGAGAATGGCTAGGTCAACAATCTCAGGCTCACGCGCAGCATTTTCAATCACTGTCACCCCATCAGCTAGAGTCGCTGCCATCATCAAGTTCTGAGTAGCACCAACACTTGGGAAGTCCATGTAGATATGAGCTCCATGTAAGCGATCAGCCTTGGCTTCGATATAACCAGCTGTCTGACTAATCTTAGCCCCCATAGCTTCTAGACCTTTCAAATGCAGATCAATAGGGCGGCTACCAATCGTACAACCACCTGGCATGGATACCTTGGCATGACCTACACGGGCAAGAATTGGTCCCAAGACAACGATAGATGCACGCATCTTGCTGACATACTTGTAAGGAGCTTCCTCAGTGATATCGCCAGTCGCGTCCACCTCAACAAGATGATCTTCTTCATTAAAATCCACCTTGGCATTCAAACCACGAACCACCTGATTCATAGTGAACACATCTGACAAGATAGGAACATTCTGCAAGACGGTCTTTCCTTCACTTGCTAGAATAGTCGCTGCCAACAAGGGCAAGACTGCATTCTTTGCTCCTTCGATCGTAACACTTCCTACCAGACGATTATCGCCACCTTGAACCACAATTTTTTCCATACTTATTTCCTTTACTCTTGATTTTATAATAATCCTCTAAGCACTTCTTGCCACAACTGATACAGGCTGATAAAGAATGAACTCATGATGTAGCCCATTACAATACTGAAAAGAGCTATCAATAAACGGACTTTTCTTGTATTCTCAGCTGTCACTTTTAAAACCTTTTCCCATCTAACAAGATCCTTTAAAAGGTAAAAACTCACATAAATAAAGAGCATGTGACTGCTTAGAGTGAATAATAATTGAACCATTTGACTATTATACCATCTTCTCTGTTTGTGCGCTAGTTTGGAAACTTCACTTAAAAACTAGGGATTGTTTTTCAAGTAATCAATTGCATCTTGTAGGGTTTTAACTGGCACTATTTTCATATCTGTCTTGATTGTTTTAGCTGCTTCCAGGGCTGTTTGGTAGTTATTTTTCGCATCAGGATGTGCTTTTTGTTCTTCTTCGCTAACAGGGTTATCAGGGGCAAAGAAAATAGCAGCACCTTCTCTAGCCGAAGCTACAACTTTCTTATCGATACCTCCAATGTCTCCCACATTCCCATCGCGGTCAATGGTTCCTGTACCGGCAACAATGCGGCCATTACGAAGGCCAGGGTCAGCTATTTGGGTATAGATGGCCAGACTAAACATGAGGCCAGCACTTGGACCGCCAATACCAGCTGTTGAAAAGCGAATTGGAACATCACTGGTCACTTCTGTACGGTCAATCAAACCGATTCCAATTCCATTTTTGCCATTTTCCAAGGTGATAATCTTACCTTCTGCAGACTTGGTTTGCCCATCCTCTTCATAGGTGACCTTGACGGAGTCCCCTAGTTTTTGAGAATTGACATAATCAATCAAATCTTTGGAACTATCAAAGGTCTGATCATTGACTGCTGTGACCGTATCAGAGATGTTAAGAATCCCTTTAAAGGTCGAATTATCCGTCACAGTCAAGACATAAACCCCAAGGTATTTGAGTTCGATATCTTTACCAGCTGTTTTTAGCCCTTGATATTTGGCCATATTTTGCGATGTTTGCATGTAGAATTGATTAATCCGCATAAATTCAACATCGGAAGAACCACCTGTAGTCTCTTGGGCACTACGAATATCTGTAAAAGGCGTCAACCAAGCATAAATCATATGGGCTAAAGTAGCGCGCTGGACACCAACCGTAACGAATTGATAGGCACCAGCTTCCTTATCTTCTGTGTCATTGACTTTAAGGACTTGGCGAATATCTTCCGAACCACCTGGAACCTCTATATAATAGGGCAAGGGCACTACAAATGCCAAGAAAGTCACAATTAAGGCCGCAATGACATATAAGGGCCATCTAATCTTTTTTTTCATTTCTTATTTCCTCCAAAATACTATCAGGAACATAGCAAGCAATATCCTGACTAAATTTCAAAAGCTCTCTAACGCCTGATGAACTGAGATAGAGATGTTCAGGTCGACTATGTAAATATATGGTCTCTATATCAGGAGACAGCTGATGGTTGTAGTAATCAAAACTGGCTTCATATTGCAAATCCGACGCATTTCTCAAGCCTCGCACTAGGAAAGTAGCCCCCAGTCTTTTTGCAACATCAACCACCAATTCATCATGAGAAGACACAACTTTAACATTTCCCAAATGTTTCACAGCCTTTTCTAACCCCCGTTTACGATTTTCAAGAGGGAGAAATCCTTGTTTGTGGGGATTAAAAAAAATACCGACATAGAGCTTATCAAAGAGTCTGCTCGCCCGTTCAATCATATCCAGATGCCCATTTGTCATCGGATCAAATGAGCCTGTGAATAAGCCAATCTTATCTGACATAAACTGTCACCTTACTAATTCCATAAATTTTTTCCTTCCAGATACCCAGGCAGGCAATTTCTTCTGGAAGTTCGACGGCCTTATCCGTCTCACACACGACCATGACATCTTCAGAAAAAAGCTCTTTCTCATCCATTTTTTCAATATCTGCTACGATTTGTTCCTTGGCATAAGGAGGGTCTAAGAAAATGAGGTCAAATTCCCCAGATACCTGTTCCAATGCCCTTTCTGCATCCATCTTGAGGAGCTCAAATTTTCCAACTTCCTTGGTCATCTGAATATTTTCAGCCACGATGGTCTGAGCTTTACGGTCTCGCTCCACTAAAACAGCACTGGACATACCACGCGATACTGCCTCGATAGATAAACCACCACTACCTGCATAAAGGTCCAAGACTCGTCCCCCTTCAAAGTAGGGACCAATCATGTTAAAAATGGCTCCCCTAACCTTATCCGAAGTAGGTCTTGTCGTCTTTCCTTCTAGTGTCTTTAGGGGACGTCCCCCATAGATTCCTGATACGATTTTCATACCGTTTATTATACCAAATTATGGGCGAAAAGAGAAAGAAAACCGAACCTTACGGTTCGATTCTCTACAAAATATTTTCGTAAGTATCGCGGACTTCTTGAGGCCAAACACTTGTTTGCACTTCTCCGATATGTTTCTTGCGAAGTAGGAACATGGCCATCCGAGATTGTCCAATTCCCCCACCGATTGTCAATGGGAATAGGCCGTTCAACAAAGCCTTGTGCCATTCCAATTCTAAACGGTCTTCATCACCTGTGATGGCAACCTGACGGCGAAGCGTTTCTTCATCTACACGGATTCCCATAGAAGACAACTCAAAGGCTCCGCCCAGAGACTCATTCCAGACAAGAATATCACCATTTAGACCCTTGTAGCCATTTTCAGACTCACTTGTCCAGTCATCGTAGTCTGGTGCACGTCCATCGTGCGGTTTACCGTCTGGTAATTCACCACCGATACCGATCAAGAATACTGCTCCAAATTCTTTACAAATAGCATTTTCACGCTCTTTTGGTGTCAAATCTGGGTAGCGTTCTACCAACTCTTCTGTGTGGATAAAAGTGATTTGTTTTGGCAAGATTGATTCGATGTCATAGTGGGCTTCAACAGCTAGCTCAGTAAGACGAATAGCCTTGTAAATCTTCTCAACTGTTTCTTTTAGATAAGCGATATTACGTTTACCATTTGGGATAACTTTCTCCCAGTCCCACTGGTCAACATAAACAGAGTGGGTCGCATCCAGCGAATCTTCGTCTGGACGAAGGGCCTTCATGTGGACAAAAAGGCCTTCTCCCTCACCGAAACCAAAACGGGCCAAAGTATGGCGTTTCCATTTGGCAAGTGAGTGCACCACTTCATAAGTAGCATCAGGTATTTGGAGAACCTTGACCGATACGGCATTCTCCACACCTGATAAATTATCCTGCATCCCGTCGCCGACCCTGCTCAAGATAGGACCTTGAACTTCGACAACTTCTAACTTATCTTTCAAATACTGGGTAAAAGTGTTTTTGACAAAGGAAATCTCTTCTTGTTGATGAATAAAACTTTTCTTCATAAACTACTCCTCAAAAAATTAATTAAAAGCATTATACACCTATTTCCAAGAAAAGAAAAGACCAAATATAAAAAAATCAGTGCTCCTTCGAACACTGATGTCATGAACCTTTTAGTCATTTCGACCGAAGATACGTAAAATACTTAGGAAGAGATTGATAAAATCAAGATAGATACTGAGAGCCATTGACACAACCCAACCTGTCGCTACACGGCCTTGTGATTGCTCATAGGCATAGCGAATTCTTTGGTTGTCCCAAGCAATCAGCCCAGAGAAGACCAAGACCATGGCTACACTAATCATATAATCAAAGAAACCACTAGCCAAGAAAATATTGACTACCATAGCAATCAGCAAACCGATAAGAGCCGCCATCATCGCCCGACCAAGGCCACTCAAGTCTTTCTTAGTGAACATACCAACTGCCGCCATGACAAAGAAGAGAAGGGCGCTGGATACAAAGGCAGATAAAACTGTACCCGGAGTATAGAAGGCCACCACAAAACTAAGAGTAAAGCCGTTTAAAACAGAGTAAAGTAAAAATACTGGAAGAGCCGCTGGGCTATTTTTGGCAGCCATACTACTTGCAACAAAGACTAGAGCAAGTTCTGCAAAAGTTGCAATCATCAACCAGAGACGGCCATGCATTAAAAAGTAGACCAATTGAGCCTGAAAGACTGTCAACATCAAAGCTGACACGAGAGCCGATAGACCAATCCCAAGTCCCACAAAGGCATATACCTTAGCATAAAATTGATTGAGACCTGAACGTTCTTGAATAATCGTTTGATTCATTCTGATTCTCCTTTTTCTATAAATATGTCTTGATTATAACAAAGATTTTATAAATTAGCTGAAATAAAACATCAATATGCCTGCTGCAACTGCCACGTTGAGACTCTCTGCTTGACCTTTCATGCCTATATGAACCAGCTGATCAGCACTCTCAGCCATGACAGAACTAATTCCTTGTCCTTCATTTCCCATGACTAAAACAAAGTTCTCTAGTGAAGAAAGCTCACGATAATCCTTTGACTCTCTCGATAAGGTCGTTGCCAGAATGGGTAAATTGCTCTTCTTTGCCTCTTCTACAAAGCTGGCAAGAGGCATACGATAGATGGGCAAGTGAAAATGACTTCCTTGCATGGAACGCAGGGTCTTGAGACTGTAGATATCTGCTGACTTTTCTGAAACAATGACCCCTGTAAAACCTGCAGCATCCGCCGTCCGAATCATGGTCCCCACATTACCAGGATCTTGAACATCCTCTAAAAATAGAAACTTGCCCTGATGGAGTTCAGGCAGTCCCACTTCTTCTTTTTGAATCACTGCAACAATCCCTTGAGGAGTTTGCGTATCTGCCAAATCCAGCAAAATCTCCTCTGAAACCCAGATAGTTTGAGGAAAAGTCGCTAGCTGATCTCGGTAACTTTCTAGGGCAAAAATCTTCTCAATCGTCACTCCAGCTTGAACAGCTTCTTCGAATAAGTGCCAGCCCTCGATCAAATAAGCAGACTTTCGATATTTTTTTTGATGTAATTTCTTGGCATTTTTTACCACAGAATTGGCTTTTGAGGTTATAATAGTCATAGAAATATTATAACACAATCAAAGGGGTTTGGTATGCAAAAGGTTAGAATGATTGCCCAAGGCAGGGTGCAAGGTGTTGGTTTTCGCTGGGGTGTTTATACTTTAGCTCTTGAAATCGGTGGCATCACTGGTCGTGTCTGGAATAATGACGATGGCACAGTGGAAATTCTTGCTCAGGCAGACTCCTCTGCCACTATGGCAAAATTTATCCAAGAAATCCGAAAAGGTCCGACACCTTTTTCAAAAGTTACCTATCTAGATGTACAAATGAGCAACTTTTCATCCTATTCGGACTTCAAAGTCGCAAATTAGGTCTCTAGAACTATTGTATATTTTACAAAAAAACAGTAGAATAGAAAGGTATAATTTTTAAAGAAGGAATGAAAACATTGAAATCTATTAAACGTTTTGCCCTCTCTGCTATGGGAGTGGCTATGCTACTCGTCTTGACAGGCTGTGTCCAAGTAGACAAAGCAACAGGTAAGCCAATTGGTCCCGTTTGGGATTTCTTGGGTGCTCCGATGGGAGAAGCTATCAAGTACTTCGCTACTGATAAAGGTCTAGGCTTCGGGGTCGCTATCATTATCGTAACCATTATCGTGCGCTTGATTATCTTGCCACTTGGTATCTACCAATCATGGAAAGCAACTCTGCACTCTGAAAAGATGAACGCCCTCAAGCACGTCCTTGAGCCACACCAAACGCGTCTCAAAGAAGCAACGACTCAAGAAGAAAAACTCGAAGCCCAACAAGCTCTCTTTGCCGCTCAAAAAGAGCACGGCATCAGCATGTTTGGTGGTGTAGGATGCTTCCCTATCCTCCTTCAAATGCCTTTCTTCTCAGCTATCTACTTTGCTGCCCAACATACTGAAGGGGTTGCTCAAGCAAGCTACCTAGGCATTCCTCTAGGTTCTCCAAGTATGATTTTGGTTGCCTGCGCAGGTGTCCTTTACTATCTTCAATCGCTCCTTTCACTTCACGGAGTAGAAGACGAAACGCAAAGAGAACAAATCAAGAAAATGGCTTACGTGAGCCCAATCACGATTGTTGTCTTCTCCCTCATTTCACCAGCCAGTGTCACACTTTACTGGGTTGTCGGTGGTTTCATGATGATTCTCCAACAGTTTATCGTCAACTATATCGTTCGTCCAAAACTTCGCAAAAAAGTCCGTGAAGAACTAGCCAAGAACCCACCAAAAGCACGTGCTTTCTCTACACCAAGTGGACGAAAAGACGTTCCCCCTGAACAACCAACTGCTATCACAAGCAAGAAAAAACACAAAAATCGCAACGCTGGAAAACAACGTTCGAGATAAAGCTACGTAAATTATCCAATAATTAAAAAACGAATGAATGATAAATAGTTTTCATCAACTAGATATCATCATTCGTTTTTATTATCTACCGTTACATCTTATACTAGTCGAAAAAGTTAAATAGTTTAAAAGCTCACATATAAAAACTATTCAATCATAAATTAACAAGTAAATCACTATGATTTAATACAATTCACAGTTATTAAAACTTCTGCTCCCTCGTCTCTATTTCTAAGCTCAACTCGGCCTTTGTGTAGTTTTGCAACTCTACATACAAAACTTAGTCCAATACCATAATGTTGCTCTTTATACGATCTAGCTTTATCCATACGATAAAAGAGCTTTCCAAAATTAGTTAAAACTTCCTCTGGAAATTCCGAACCATTATTCCATATACCTATTTTCAATTCCTTCCCCTCTTGCTCTACTCTAATTTTAATTTTAGGATTCTGTTTATCAGCGTATTCCAAAGCATTTGTTAAAATATTTTGTATGGCACGAATCAGAAGAGATTGATTTATATAATAGTTTTCAGTTCCTTTCACATTTTGTTCAAAAGAAAACTTCATCTGATTTTTTATCAAAAAAGAGACTTCTTTCTCTAATTCATTGATAAAATCTGAAGAGGAATACTCCGTCCAACCTGTCTCATCATCATAATAGGTTTTAGAATAGTGAATCAATTGATTGAAATAATCTAGTAACTGTTGACTAGCTCTTTCTATATCTGCTAAGCATTCTTGAGATTGGTCGTTTTCAGTTATCGTCTGCAAAAATTCCACATTTCCCCTAATAATGGTTAAGGGAGTTTTTAAATCATGAGAAGCTGCTGAAACCTGAAACATCAAATCTTCCTTCTGCTGTTTCTCATTAACTATTAATTGTCGAATTCTATCTTGCATCACAATAATCCGATTTCCTGTCTCGCGAAATTCTTTAACCGTTAAACTTTCTGTACATTCCTTCTTCAACCACATACTATTTTCATAAATCAAAGTCATTTCATAACTCAGTTTTTTCAACAATTTTCCAATGTGATAACTTATTAGAACAATCAATAAAACACAAATATATATCCATGATGACACATTAAAAAAGATTGATAGAACACCACTATTGTTTAAAGTTTTCCCATCTTCATTTATTTGTATAGATACTGAAGCTAAGGGAATAAGATAGGCCATTAGTAAGCCAAGACTAAACTGCCAAATAATTCTCCAACAGGTTTCTCGAATTAATTGTCTAAAACTTTTGATTCTACCCATTGATATCCTCCACCGTATAAGGTTTTAATTGGATTTAATTGATAAGGTTTCAACTTTTGACGAATTTGATAAATGTACTCTGAAACCGAACGTAAGAGCGCTTCTGAACTTTGTGGATATAGATAATTATAAATTTCCTCAATAGAATATATTTTACTTGGGTTGCTTGCCAAAAGATTCACTATGTCAAATTCCCTCCTTGTCAGAGCAATCTTATCATCGTTTACAAATAGTTCCTTACTATCCGTATATAGTATAAGCTTCCCAATCTTTATTTGATGAACATTTCCTTTAATCCGTTCTTCACGACGTAAGTGCATTTTAACACGTGCTAACAATTCTTGCATACTAAAGGGCTTCATAATATAATCATCAGCACCTGCATTAATTCCAGCTACTAAATCTTCATCCATATCCTTAGCAGTTATAAAACAGATAGGAACAGTTATCTGTTCGCGAATCATCTGACAGATCTCTAAACCACTAACAGGCATCATAATATCTAATAGAATCAAGTCAAAGCCTGTAAAATCACAAAGATCAATCTCTTCTATCTTATTTCGTATGACTACTTCATATTTTTCATATTCTAGTACTTTTTTTATTAGGCGAAGAATAGCGAGATCATCATCTACCACCAAAATTTTATAAGCCATAACTCACCCTCCTAACTATATTATAGCACTAACCAAGAAAAAGACAGGACATCCCCTGTCTTTAGCGTACATTTCTTCCTATAAGTATCAATGTAGCAAATAGAAAAACAATTAATAACCAAACTATTTGTATCCCTAAGCCTTGCCACACTGGATAATAAAGCGACAAGGGATGGGTATAAAAACAATTCATACTAGCTAGTAATGGTAAATTTCTAAAAAAAGAACTGAATTGTAGTAACATTTGTCCCAACCCCAATAAAAGGGATAAACTGATTCCCAAAATTAAGATAAAAGACTGGGAAATAAATACAAAAATACCACTTAAAAGAGAGAAGGTTAGAATAGAAATACATGCTGGAAATAGGATTGTCAGAACATGTTTAATATTACTCAAAAGATTGATATTGTAGTATCCTTGGGCGATTAGTATACATAATGATATTACAGCGACCAATAATACAATTTCCACACATAATACAATAGCTAGTTTACAGATTATAAATTTCAAACGATTTGGACATGTAAGAAAACTGGTACGAAGGCTAGAACCTGTAAATTCTTGACCTATAAATAGAACCGCTAGACTAACGAAACCTGCCTGTCCTAAATAGAGACTTTGCAGTAGCTGTTCCAAAACAAACTGTAGAGTCAACTGGTCTGGCTTACTATTTAAAAAAACAACCATCGCCGGAATACACAGTAATAGAGCACCTATAATCAACCAGTGCCAAGGATTCATAATAAACTTGAGATACTCACTTTTAAGTTGTTCTTTCAACTTATTCACCTCCTCCAATATCTGACTTGAGTAAGCGGTAAATTGCTAAAGCCAAGAATGAGAAGTTCCAACAAAGTAAAAATAAAATATGTTGTAAACTATTATGTTCTAAAATTTGAGGAGATGTAGCAATCAATCCTTGCCCCAATGCAACTGGAAGAAATTTTGCAACCGATATATAGTTTGCTAAGAATGTTCCTAAATTGTAGACTTGAGGAAGCAAAAATAATAGAGGAACAATGGCTGTTTTAAATGTCAAAGCCATAATATAGGCCAGCAGTCCCAACAAAGTCCAAGCTATACTGGCTAAAAATATATAGAACCAAACTGTTCCATTTAGTAAAAAAAGCAATAAGCCATCTTGTCCTAAAACATAATGTGTCATGTTAATTGTCAAGAATATTGATAGAAAGGAAATGATAAAAGAAAATATAAGCCAAACTAATGTTTTTGAAACTAGGAAAGTACTTCGATTTGTAACAGAGAGGAGGCTTGTACGAATAGCCAAGCCTTTGTATTCCTCGGCTCCGTAAATTGAGCCTAGGATAATCATAATAAAAACACCAAATAAAGTGACATCAAAACCTAAAAATTCAATAGGAGGTAAGGCCTCTGCTAAATCTGGATTTGTCTCTGGTGTAGCATGGATACCAACTGAAACAATTTGAGAAGCACCAATATTTGCTAAAAACGTTTGAAATACCAGTATCAAGAATAGTACAACATGAGTAGCTCTATTATAAAGTAATTTCAATATTTCAGAATGAAGAGAGTAAATAAGTGCCATGTCACTTCCCTCCCTCTGTTAAACTAAAGAAGACTTCCTCTAGTGAAGAAAGATTTTTCATCACTTCTTGTAAAGTCCCTTTTATAAGAACTTTTCCTTTATTTATGATAACTACATCATCTGTTACTGCTTCCACTTCCGATAATATATGAGATGACAGTAAGACGGTCTTCCCTTCTTGAGCTTGTTTTTTTATAAACTCTCTAAACCACCGAATTCCTCTTGGATCCAACCCATTAGTCGGTTCATCCAATATCAGATATTGAGGATTTCCTAATAGAGCTGTTGCAATTCCCAAGCGTTGTCCTTCTCCTAATGATAATTTCCCAATTTTAGATTTTTTCTTATGACTAATATCCACCATATCCAAGACTTGTTCAATTCGCTGACTGGATATCCCATTACTAGCAGCAACAATTTTCAAATGTTGATAAACAGTCCGATCATCAGGAGCTCCTACACTGTCAAATGAAGCTCCTACAGTCTTTAGAGGAAATTTTAATTCCTTATAAGTTTGATCTCCAATTTTGGTAAGACCAGATGTTGCTTTGTCTAATCCTAATAAAATACGTAAGGTTGAACTTTTACCAGCTCCATTTGGACCCAGGAAAGCAGTCACTCTACCTGCTTTTGCTTCAAAAGAAATATCTTTTAAAATTTGAGTTTGGCCATACGACTTACATAAATTTTTAATGGTAATACTTTGTTCCATAGATGTTCTCCTATTCTATTTAATATTTCTAAAAGTAACTATATCTTATACACTCATTTTCGGATTTTTTTCAGAATTTAGAGAGTAAAAAAGATTTAATACTCAATGAAAATCAAAGAGCAAACTAGGAAGCTAGCCGCAGGCTGCTCAAAACACGGTTTTGAGGTTGTAGATAAGACTGACGAAGTCAGTCACATATATACGACAAAGCGACGCTGACGTAGTTTGAAGAGATTTTCGAAGAGTATAAAATTTTGTTTCATTTAATTATCTATATTTGTGTAAATTTAAAAGCCCGATGTTTCCATCAGGCTTCTTTTTTATCCATGTACACGTTTCATATAGTCTTGGTAACTTTCGGTATCCATGAGTTTCTTAGCGTTCTTGACGCGATCTGCTGTTGGTGGTTTAACCCCTTCGAGGGAATATGGAATTCCCAATTCACGCCATTTGAACTCACCCATAGTGTGATAAGGTAGAATTTCAAACTTATCCACATTTTTGAGGGTCTTGACGAACTTACCAAGTTCAATCAAGTCATCATCTCTATCTGTCAAACCTGGAACTAGCACGTGGCGAATCCAGACAGGTTTTCCAATATCTGATAGATACTGGGCACAGGCCAAGATATTTTTATTGGTTTGGCTAGTGACAATCTTGTGCTGTTCTTCGTTGATTTCCTTGATATCCAAGAGAACTAAGTCAGTAACAGCCATGAGTTTGTCAAACTTCTCAAGGTAACGTGGTTTATTACGGAAAGGCAGTGCACAGGTATCCAAGGTACAGTGGATTCCGTGTTCTTTGGCCTTGGTAAAGAGGGCAATCAAGAAATCAATCTGCAAGAGGGCTTCTCCTCCACTGACTGTAATCCCACCCTTATTTCCCCAGAAACCGCGGTAGCGCAAGGCCTCTGCCAAGACATCATCTACCGTCCGTTCACGTGATTTATTGGACTCCATCGCCCAAGTATCCGGGTTGTGGCAATACTGGCAACGCATGTGACAGCCTTGCAAAAAGACAATAAAGCGAATACCAGGCCCATCTACCGACCCAAAGCTTTCTGTCGAATGCACCATTCCTGTCACTTGTCCATAATCAATTGTTTCTTCAGACATATCGTTACCTTCCTTGAAAACGTTTTATAGTTTTATTATATCATGACTTGAAAGAAAAACAAGATTTTTGCCTATTTTTTAGAAAGCAATCTGTTTTTCAATTTCATTTTCAATTACTTATCATTTTATTCTTCAAAATCAAAGCCATACAAGGTTGCAAAGTAGTCCTCAGGGCGCTCTGCACGGCGGATTTGACGGGCTTTACCTTCTTCGGTATAGAGGATTTCCGCAGAACGAAGTTTGGCATTGTACTGGTAGCCCATTGAAAAACCGTGAGCACCTGTATCATGAATTACCAGCAAATCACCGATTTCTGTATGAGGCAGTTCGCGATTCACTGCAAATTTATCATTGTTTTCACAGAGTGAACCAACCACATCTACCACTTCAGCTGGTCCATCTGGATGGGTCACGTTAGTAATATGGTGGTAGGCTCCGTACATAGCTGGACGCATAAGATTGACTGCTGATGCATCCACACCTAGATAGGTACGGTAGGTTTTCTTCTTATGAGTGACTCTTGTGACTAGAGCCCCATGAGGAGCTAACATAAAGCGACCCAATTCGGTAAAAATCTTAACCTGACCAAGACCTGCTGGCGTAAGGACCTCTTCATACACCTTACGAACTCCCTCACCAATCAAGGCGATATCGTTCGGCTCCTGGTCTGGACGATAATTGACACCAATACCGCCAGAAAGATTGATAAAGTCTAGCGAAATACCCAACTTTTCCTTGATTTCAACAGCCAATTCAAAAAGCTGACGCGCCAACTCTGGATAATAGAGATGGGTTACGGTATTGGACGCTAGGAAGGAGTGAATCCCAAAAGTCTTAGCTCCTTTTTCCTTCAAGATGGCAAAAGCTTCAAAGAGCTGATCCTTGGTCATGCCAAACTTGGCTTCTCCAGGATTGTCCATGATGTCTGTCCCCAGTTCAAAAACGCCTCCAGGATTGTAACGACAAGAGATGATTTCTGGAATACCTGCTGCACGCTCTAGATGTTCAATATCTTCAAAGGCATCCAAGTTAATGGTCGCACCCAATTCACACGCATAGGCGTATTCCATGTCTGGCGTGTTGTTTGAAGAGAACATAATCTCAGAACCAGGGAAATTCAGTTTATGGCTCATCAAAAGCTCCACATAACTAGAGCAGTCCACACCACAGCCTTCCTCTTGGAGAATTTTCAAGATAGCTGGTGTTGGAGTAGCCTTAACTGCAAAATATTCCTTAAAGCCCTTATTCCACGAAAAGGCTTGGTTGACAGCTCTTGCCTTCTCACGAATTCCCTTCTCATCATACAAGTGAAAAGGAGTCGGGAACTCAGCAGCAATCTTTTCTAAGTCTTCTTTATTGATAAATGGTGTTTTCATAAGTTTCCTTCTATTCTATTTGCAAAGAAAGGCTGGGACAAGCGTTCCAACCTTTAGTTCTATCTCTTATTTATCTTCGTCAAAGATATTACCAACCTCAACATCGATGGCTTGGTTCTTGACATCAATATTGGTTACCTTCAAGAGTGACTTGTAGTCAAACTGCTTTTCACGTTCTTCTTGGGCATTGTCCGCAAAGACCGCTACACCTGCCAATTCTGAATCAAACTCACGCAAAAGGCTGATCATCCCATTGACAGTTCCGCCACCTTTCAAGAAGTCATCCACAATCAAGACACGGCTGCCTGCCTTGAGACTACGTTTTGATAGAAACATTTTCTCAATGCGGTCACCACTTGAACCGGATACATAGTTGACGCTGACAGTTGAACCTTCGGTAATTTTCAGGTCACGGCGCACAATAACAAAAGGAACATTGAGGACATTGGCAACTGCATTTGCAAGTGGAACACCCTTAGTCGCTACTGTCATAACCGCATCAATTTTTTGGTCCATAAAGCTCTTGGCAATAATGCGACCAATATTTTTCAAGATAGCTGGTGTGCTAAGCAAATCAGACAGGTAGATATAGCCACCTGGCAAGATACGGTCACTTTCTGACAACTTGGCACGCAAGTCCTCAACCATTTCCTTGGCATCATGGCTTGAGATTGATGGTGTGAAAATGACACCACCACCAGCACCAGTTACTGTCTGGATATGACCGATTTCAATTTCCTCAAAGGCGCGTTTGATAATCACGATATCCTCTGAGATGGATGATTTAGCAGATTCATACTTTTCAGCAAAAGTATTGAGACTAGTTAGTTTATAAGGATTATTAATCAAATAGTTGGAAATGACAACCATCCGATCACTTCTTCTTAATTTCATTTCTATTTCCCACTTCATTTAATTTTGATATTTTATCTATTATACCATATTCACATAAAAAAACGAACATTCTTATCCTAAAAATGCTCATTTTTCTTAAATTATTAATCTAAATCTGGTTTATAGAAGGAACGATTGTCCATTGCGAAGATTTTATTGGTCATCTCTCCTTTATCCACCAAAGCAAGAGCAGTTGACATCATCATCATGCTTGCATCCAGATTGTCAATCATATGGATAATCTCTGCTTCCATAATGCGTGGACGGACTGGACTTCCATACTCAAGCAAGCCGTGGTGACTAAGGATGACGTGACGAAGCAGAACGACTTCTTCCTTGGTATCATCGATACCGAGTTCCATAACTGTTTTAGTAATTTCGCTATCAATCAAAGCAATATGCCCAAGGAGATTGCCTCGCACTGTATACTCGGTCTGGTCTGGTCCCGTCAACTCAATGACCTTAGCCAAGTCATGCAGCATAATCCCCGCATAGAGCAGGCTCTTATTGAGCTGAGGATAAACTTCGCTAATAGCATCTGCCAAACGCACCATGGTTGCAGTGTGGAAAGCCAAACCCGTTTCAAAGGCATGGTGGTTGGTCTTGGCTGCTGGATAGGAGTAAAATTCCTTATCATACTTGGTGTAGAGATTTCGGACAATCCGTTGCCAGACAGGATTTTCAATTTTAAAAATCATTTGCGACATATAGTCACGGATTTCCTTGACATCAACTGGCGACTTGACCTTGAAATCAGCTGGATCATTGGGTTCACCAGGCTGAGGCAGGCGGAGGGTAATTTGATTGACTTGAGGGGTATTGTTATAAACTTCTCGGCGTCCTTTCATGTGGACAACCTTACCTGCGGTAAAGGCCTCAACGTTATGAGGTTGGGCATCCCAGAGTTTCCCTTCAATCTCGCCACTATCATCTTGAAAGGTAAAAGCTAGGTAATTTTTCCCAGCTCGAGTTTGCCTCAGGTCAGCTGACTTGATTAGGTAAAAGCCTTCAAATAGCTCATCTTTTTTCATGTGACTAATCTTCATATTCTTCCTCATCTTCTTGGAAATGGAGTAGATCAAGCGCAGGCTCACCTTCTGACAACTCAATGTGACGGAGCGTCCGCTCGATAGCTGTGGTACGACGGTTTAATAGTTCATCAATATTGCCAGAGGCATGTTGGAGGTGTTTTTGTGCCTTGACCAGAATGCCACCAAACTTGCCAAACTCGGTCTTAACACTAGCAAGAGTCTTACTAATATGGTCAGCACTCTTTTGGATATTAAGGGTTTTGAAACCAACTGATAGGGAATTGAGAAGAGCTGATAGGGTACTTGGACCTGCGACAATAATCTGCTCTTCCCGTCTCAAGTCATCAAAGAAGACCGGATTGCGGACGATTTCTGAGTAGAGACCTTCTGTCGGAACAAACAAAACTCCAAAATTGGTAGTCCGAGGCGGTGCTATGTACTTGCTCTTGATATCCTTGGCAAAGCGTTTGACGCTGGCTAGGAGCGACTTACGACAGCGTTCGATCTCGTCCTTGTCACCCGCTTCATAGGCTTCTTCTAAGCGGTAATAATCTGCCAGTGGAAACTTGGAGTCAATCGGTAAGTAGACATATTCCTGGTCACCCTGTCCAGGCAACTTGATGGCATACTCCACTCGTTCACTAGAGTTTTCAACCGTTGCGTATTCTCGTTCGTACTGGGCAGGTGTCATGATGTCTTCGATGATTTGCCCCAGTTGCAATTCTCCCAGAATCCCTCGCGTTTTGGTTCCAGAGAGAACCTTGTTGAGGGCTCCGACATCGCGGGCAACTGTCTGCATTTCTCCAAGACCACGATTGACAGACTCCAGTTGTTTGGAAACTGTCTCGAAGGAGGCTTGTAAGCGTGTCTGCAAGGTCTTTTCTAGTTTTTCCTCGACTGTCTGGCGCATTTGTTCCAAACGTTGCTCATTTGATTCCTGCAGGGCTTGGAGACGTTGGTCAGTCTTATCCCTGGTTTGGAGGAGATTCTCCGTCATTTCTTGACGGACCTGAGTTAAGCCTTGGTGCAACTCGATTCGCACTTCTTGCAAACGGTCACTGACAGCCACTTCCAAATCTTTTTGGTCCAACTGACTGGCTTGTCGGGCTTGTTCAAAGCGGTAGTCCAACTGGTCTGACAAGTGATCTGCCTGATCCTCCAAGCTCTTGCTTAGGTGTTTCTCCTGCTTATCCTGCCTTTGCCAAATCAGAAAGAGGCCAGCAAGGTTGGCAATCAATAATAGAACAAGTAAACTTTCCATCCTACCTCCTGTCCTTGCTATGCAGCACGACTACATAGCCATCTGGGCAAGTCACCGAAACTTCCCTATCTATATATTCGTTAGAAGCGTACACTTTTTTAAAGAAAAAATTTTCCTCTGTCAACTCATACTTGGCACCAAGAATGGTCAGCTGACTATCCCTAATCGGCATAAAGGCTAGGTATTCATAGTCTGAACGGGGTTCTAGCTGACTGGTTCCTTCTGGACAATAGGCAATCAAGTTTTGCCCATCCTCAATTTCTATTTGACGCATATATGGTGCCAACTTAAGATTGCTAGGTAGAAAGACGTTAGCCAACATATGGTCAATACGACCACCCAAAGCACCGAAAATAGTCACCTGAGCCTGAGGATTCTTTTCGAAAATCGTTAAAAGCGCTAGTTCCAGATCAGTATCATCTTTTTCTGGCTGAGCTTTGACAAAATGCTGAGCACGTTTTTGAATCAACTGACGCTCTTCTGCAGTGAC
This sequence comes from Streptococcus mitis, assembly GCF_905187535.1. Taxonomy (GTDB): domain Bacteria; phylum Bacillota; class Bacilli; order Lactobacillales; family Streptococcaceae; genus Streptococcus; species Streptococcus mitis_BS. Next base: position 48,121 of record NZ_CAJJIE010000069.1, on the reverse strand, counting down.
AGAATCAAAATCTCCAACCGCTAGAGCAAGAGGAAGATTTTCTTCCAAGACCCATAGCGAGCCTCGATCCACACCGACAAAGCAATCAAAGTCCGTCCGGTAGTGACCACGGTCTCCGCCCGCAAAAACGGCAACCCTAGTCCAGCTGTTTTCTGAGAGTTTGTACTCGCTCATTGACATCTCCCTTAAAGACATAGGAACCTGCTACAAAAACGGTCGCACCAGCTTCTTTGGCTTGAGCAATAGTTTGGTCATCAATCCCGCCATCCACTTCGATTTCAAAATTCAAGCCTTTTTCATCACGAAGAACAACCAACTCACGAACCTTATCCATAGTTTCTGGCAGAAAGGCTTGTCCACCGAAGCCAGGGTTAACTGTCATGACTAGGACTTGGTCAACTAGATGAAGCACATGCTTAATCGCTTCAACTGGTGTACCTGGATTGATAACAACTGATGGCTTGACACCAAGTGAACGAATTTTTTGGAGGGCACCATGAATATGAGGCGTTGCTTCCACATGGATACTGATGATATCCGCACCTGCACGCGCAAATTCTTCTAAATGATGCTCAGGGTTTGACACCATCAAGTGGCAGTCAAAGACCATCTTGCTATGAGGGCGAAGAGCTTCGACCACTCCAGCACCAAAACTGATTTGTGGTACAAAATGACCATCCATAATATCGATATGGGCATACTCTGCACCGGTTGCTTCTAGGCGTTTGATTTCACGTTCAAAGTTGGCATAATCTGCTGCCAGAATTGACGGAGCAATCTTGTATTGAGACATAGGTTTCTCCTTATTTTGGAATTTTTTTGCTGACTTTTTTATAGGTTTCTCTGCGATTTTCAATTTCACTGAGGAATTGCAGGTAGTTGTCAAAACGGAAGGTTGCAACAACTCCCTCTTCGACAGCTGGCTTGACTGCACAAGACGGCTCATGGGTATGGGTACAGGTACGGAATTTGCAGTCTCGGCTAACACTAGCAATCTCTGGAAAGGCCTGATTGAGGTCTTCCGCCGTTGATACTTCATAGTTTAAGGATGAAAAACCTGGTGTATCTGCGATTTTACCCCCATTAAGGTTGTAAAAACTAACAGCTCGAGTGGTATGGCGCCCGCGACCTAGACTGTCTGAGATTTCTCCCGTTTCAAGATTGAGGTCTGGTGCGATCTTGTTGAGAAGAGTTGATTTCCCAACGCCCGTCTGCCCCATAAAGACTGTCACCTTGCCTGTTAACAAGGGCAGGAGTTCCTCTTTACTGGTCACAAAGTCATAGCCGATGTCACCATAAGTCTGTTCATAAAAATCCAGTTCTCCTCTATCTTCCAACAAATCCATTTTGGAAATATAGACGATGGGATGGATGCCCTTGTGCTCCAAAAGAACCAAGAAACGATCCAGCAAATTGCTGTTAAAATCAGGTTCCTTGACGGACATGATTACTACAGCTTGGTCAATATTGACAATGGGCGGACGGACCAGACTGTTTTTCCGTTCGTGAATCTTGAGAATATAGCCTTCTGAATTTTCCTCGGCAGAGAAATCTACCCAGTCCCCAACGTAAGGAGTATGGCCTTTTTTACGGAAATTTCCACGCGCGCGTGTTTGATAGACCTGGCCATCACTCTCTACATAGTAGAAGCCTGCCAAGGCTTTAATAATTTGTCCCTGCATCTTAGAGTCCTTGCCCTTTAAGCGCGTCTGCTAGACTGGCAAATTCTGCCAAGCTGAGAGCTTCCCCACGCACACTTGGTGACAAGCCTGCCTGATCCAAAGCCTTGGTCAGCTTGTCCTTGACCTCCTCAGTCTTGCCAAAGTAACCTGTCAAGTTATTCCACAAGGTCTTGCGACGATGAGTGAAACTTGCCTTGGAAACCTTAAAGAAGAAGTTCTCATCTTCCACTGCTACAGCTGGTTCTGGACGGCGCACCATTTTTAAGATAGCCGAGTCCACATTTGGCGCTGGTACAAAGACCGTACGAGGCACGATAAAGGCAACCTTAGCTGTCATATAGTATTGAACAGCGATTGACAAGCTGCCATATGCCTTAGTGTTAGGCTGGGCTGAAATGCGGTCCGCCACTTCTTTTTGCATCATGACGACAAACTCACTAAACGGAATGCCACTTTCAATCAAGTGCATGAGAATAGGTGTCGTGATGTAGTATGGTAAGTTAGCTACTACCTTGATTGGCAGGTCAGGATTTTTAAAATTCTGGATATGTTGCGCCAATTCAACCTTGAGAATGTCCTCGTTGACTACGGTCACATTGTCAAAATCACGCAAGGTATCTGCTAAAATTGGCACCAAACGGTGGTCAATCTCAAAAGCCATGACTTGAGCCGCACGCTCAGCCAAAAATTCCGTCAAAGCACCAATCCCTGGCCCGATTTCGATAATATTGACCTGGTCATCAATTTCAGCCGTATCCACGATCTTTTGAAGGATATTAGTATCCGTCAAGAAATTTTGCCCGAAGGACTTTTTAAAGGTAAAACCGTGACGCTCTAGCACTGCCTTGGTCACGCTATAATCTGCAATTCTCATCTATTCTCTTTTCTATTATCTGTTACTTCTATTGTAACACATTCCCCTTACATTTGGGGTCTGCTTAGCTATTCTCATAAGATTTCATAACTTCTTCCACTTCTGCCAAGGTGACTCCAAACAACTCTAAGCGCTTGAGGAGTTGCTTGCCGTTAGAATAGCCAATTCGGAGAGCCTCTCCCAGATATTCTCTGCGTTTACGGCTATCTGCCCCTGCTAGAAAGCCAAGGCGAATCAGGTCGCTACGACTGATATCAAACTGACTCTCATGTTCAAATCGTTCTGTCACCTGAGCGAGAGCCGTTTTCAGGTCTTCATAGCTAGCATGTTCGATTCCCAGAGAACGCCCCTTGGTTTTGGACTTGGGAACAGCTTCATCTCGTTTAAGAAAGGCATGCTGAACTGTTGGAATAGCCGTCATAATCATGCGGCGAATCCGCTCCCCATTAAAATCTGGGTCTGTAAAGACAATGACCCCATGACGCTGGTGCAGGCGCTGAATACGTTCTATATCCTGGTCATTAATGGCAGAACCTCGCGTCTCATAGGTCTCTACATCGAAATAACGTTTGAGATTGGCCGTATCATCGCGACCTTCAACCACGATAACTTGGGAAATTTTCTCTTTCATTACTTGCTGTCCAATCCAAAAATTCGTTCTGCATTTGCGGTTGTTATCGCCGCCAGCTCTTCTGTCGTCATACCACGTAAGTCGGCGATAAAGTCCACTACATAGCGAGTGTAGGCTGTTTTATTTTCACGACCACGTTTAGGAACAGGAGCCAAGTAAGGCGCATCCGTCTCCACCAAAATCTTGTCCAAAGGTAACTCTTTAGCTGCTTCTTGGATGTCAGTTGCTTTCTTAAAAGTCACCACTCCTGAGAAGGAAATAGTCATGCCAAGCGCGACAAACTTCTCTGCCCACTCAAGCGTCCCTGAAAATGAGTGCATAATCCCACCACGAGGACCAACGCCCTCACTTTTGATAATCTCATAGGTATCTTCCAGCGCATCACGAGTATGGACAACAAAAGGCAAATCCAAGTCCTTAGATAATTGAATCTGACGGCGAAAAACCTGCTCCTGCACCTCTTTCGGTGCTGTCATCCAATGGTAGTCCAAACCAATCTCACCCAAGGCAACTACCTTGGGATGCTTGAGCTTATCAAGCAAGTAGACTTCAATCTCCTCCGTGTAAGTCCCTGCTTCTGTCGGATGCCAACCGATAGTCGCATAGAGCTGATCATACTCATCTACCAACTCCAAGGCACGCTCAATCGTCGGTTTATCAAAACCAACAATATTCATCTGTGTCACACCCATCTCAGCAGCCAAGGTAATTTCTTCTGCCTCACGACCAGCAAATTCTTCTACATTCAAGTGTGTATGTGTATCAAAAATCATCTCTTCTAACCTCGTTTTCTATCTTCTATTATACCAAAAAACTGACCTCTCTCCTCATCTGTACAAAATATTCTAAAATCCATCGTCCTCTCTTGACGCTATTTTTTCAAAGCAGTATAATAGCACTTATTGAAATTTTCAGTAAAGGAAAATACCATGTTTACAAAATTAAAACATACCTTTATCGGTCGTCCTCTTAAGTCCTTAACAGAAGGAGAGGGAGGTCTGCTGGGAAAAATGCAGGCCTTGGCCATGTTGTCAAGCGACGCTCTATCTTCCATTGCCTATGGGCCTGAGCAAGTAGTCCTCGTCTTGGCTAGTCTCTCTCCTCTTGCGATATGGTGGAGCCTTCCTATCGGCCTCTTTGTCCTCCTGCTCCTAGCTAGCCTGACCGTCTCCTACCGTCAAATCATCCATGCCTACCCTCAAGGGGGAGGGGCCTATATGGTTACTCGAGAAAATCTATCTCCCGAACTTGGCTTAATCGCTGGAGGTAGTCTGCTAGTCGACTACATGCTGACCGTAGCGGTATCTGTTTCATCTGGAGCTGACGCTATCACAGCGGCTCTCCCTGCTCTACACCCTTACAACCTCCACATCTCCATTTTTCTGGTTTGCTTGCTCATGCTCTTGAACTTACGGGGATTAAAAGAATCTGCCAGTTCACTAATGATTCCTGTCTATCTCTTTATCATCAGCACTGTCTTTCTCTTGCTCTATGGAATCTTTCAACTAGTGACAGGTTCTCTCAGCTATCAGGCAACTTCTCCTATCGGGCATGCTGTACCAAGTCTGTCTATCGTTCTCATTCTAAGAGCCTTTACCAGTGGTTCTGCCTCTCTGACAGGGGTCGAAGCTATTTCAAATGCCGTTCCCTTTTTCAAGGCTCCAAAAGAAAAGAATGCCGCTCAAACCTTGACCATCATGTCACTGATTTTAGGTTTTCTTTTTGCTGGTATCACCTTCCTAAACTACTGGATGGGGATTCTGCCTCAACACGGAGAAACGATTCTTTCACAGATGGCTCAAGGCATCCTTGGTAATTCCTTCATAGGCCACCTTGGGTATTATCTCTTCCAATTCTCCACAGCCTTGATTTTGGCCGTAGCTGCAAATACTGGCTTTTCGGCCTTCCCTATGCTGGCTTACAATATGGCTAAAAACAAATACATGCCCCATCTCTTTATGGAAAAAGGAGATCGCCTAGGTTACTCTAATGGAATTTTAACTCTGGCTTTTGGGGCTATGATTCTTCTTCTCATTTTTAATGGCAATACCGAACGTTTGATTCCCCTTTATACTATCGGGGTCTTCGTGCCCTTTGCCCTTTCTCAGACTGGGATGATTCGTCATTGGAAAAAAGAAAAAGGGGCAAATTTCTTAAAACCTGCCCTTGCCAATATCCTTGGAGCCATCATTTGCTACGCGATTGTACTAATCTTGCTCTTTTTCCGTCTCAGTGATATCTGGCCTTTCTTCCCGATTATTCTCGTACTCACCCTACTCTTCTTAGCCATTCACAGTCATTACCAAAAAGTAGCCCAACAACTGCGTCTCTATGAAGGTATCGAAAAACGTACCTACGATGGCAATCTGGTTCTAGTCCTAGTAGGAAATGTCACCCGAGTCAGCGTCGGAGCCATTAACTACGCTCAAAGTATCGGTGACGAAGTCCTAGCCATGCATATTTCTACCAAGGAAACAGCAGAAAAAGACCAAGAGATTCTCCAAGAATTTGCCGATTACTTCCCAACCATCACTCTGAAAAATATCAAGACCAGCTATCGCGACATCATCACGCCTACTGTCAAGTATGTCAAACGGATTTCCGAGGAAGCTCAGAAAAAGAACTATACAGTCACTGTTCTCGTTCCCCAGTTTATCCCCAATAAACCTTGGCAAAATATCCTGCACAATCAGATGAGTCTCAAACTCAAATACGCCCTTCGTTGGCACCAAGACGTCGTTGTCGCTAGCTACTCATATCACTTAAAAGAATAAAGAAAAGGCCCTACCAGAACCAAGAAGCATCTGGTAGGACCTTTTTTCTGAATCCAGTCACTAGGCTTATACTCTTCGAAAATCTCTTCAAACCACGTCAGCTTCACCTTGCCGTAGGTATGGTTACTGACTTCGTCAGTTCTATCCACAACCTCAAAACACTGTTTTGAACAGCCTGCGGTTTGCTTTTTGATTTTCATTGAGTATTAACTGAAAAGCATGACTAGGAATATTATTGAATGTGGTTAGCTAAATCTTCCTGAGCTTTTTTATTTGACTCAGCTTTTTCTTTTAGCCATTTTTCATAAAGTTCTTGGTACTGTTTAGCAGTTACTGGCTCTTTTTGCAATTCAACATATTTGTAGTTGTCCGCATTTCCTTTATGACCAACGAATGAGAATGGTCCTGTAAACGGTACAGTCTTACGGAAGATTGGGTTGGCTCCACCACTTTGAACTGGTAGGAAGAGGGCGCTATCTGTCAACCAAGCTTGGGCTTCAGCATATTTTTCATAGCGGGCTTGAGTATCTGTGATTTCCGCATCAGCCTGATCCAAGAGTTTCTTGTAGTCAGCAAGACCAATCTTGTCCTTGACTTCCTTGTCTTTTCCTTCAGACAAGCCCATGTTTTTCAACTGAGAACCTGTCTCTGGATCAAGAATAGCTAGGTAAGTCTTAGGATCTGAGTAATCTCCACCCCATCCTGAGATGTCGATATCGTAGTCTTTTTGTTCTGCTGTATCTGCAAAGTAGGTTGCTTTGTCTTTTTCATCTGGAGATAGTTGGATAACATCGATGACCACATTCTCCTTACCAAGGGTTTCTTCCACTGTTTGTTTGAAAGAACCGGCCTGTTGCACATCTAACTTAGCAGTCTGGTCAACTGGCATATCCAAATGAATTGGGAAGGTTACTCCCTGAGCTTGCAGACTTTCTTTGGCCTTCTCAAACTTCTCTTTGGCCTTTTCAGGATTCAAGAAGGCTTGCTTACCATCGTTTAGGTTGATATTTGCCCAATCTTTACCGTAGTTGACAATTTTCTCATTAACAATATCACCAAAGTTCTTATCACCAACTTGGACAAAGTTACTTGGTGTTACTGTATTACGCAAGATACGGTCTGCTCCATCTTCGCCATTTGTCTGTGCTGCATAAGCATGACGGTCAAAGGCAAAGTTGATAGCTTGACGGAAATCTTTATTTTGCATAGCTACGCGTGAATCTGTCTTTTCCTTATCAGACTGTTTCATAGTTTGCTTGTAGCTTTGACGATTAACGTTGAAAAGATAATAGAAAGTAACTGAGTTTTGTGGTGTGTAGGTAATCTTGTCCTCATTCCCCTTCTTGAGTTCAGCAAATACTGAACTTGTTGGGAAGATACGACCATCAGTATAGTTACCATCCAAGAAACCTCTTGCAATGCTGTCTTGGTCAGAACCATCAAAGAAAGAAAGTTTCACTTTCTCAATTTTGACATTGTCCTTATCCCAGTAGTTAGGGTTTTTATCAAACTCAATCAAAGATTTTGATGTGAAGGACTTAAACAAGTAAGGACCATTTGACAAGATACTTGATGGTGTCACACTTCCAAAGTCATCTCCCTTAGACTTCAAGAAAGCTTCATTTACAGGACTAAGAATACTTGCTGTTGTTTTAGAGTTCCAATAAGTCTCCGGTTGGTTGAGGGTGTATTGTAGCGTGTAATCATCCACCGCCTTAACACCAACAGTTCCAAAATCAGATGATTTCCCTTCAACATAATCTGCTAGCCCCTTGATAGAGTCTTGTACCAAGTACAAGTTTTCAGCCTTTTTATCAGCCGCATACTTAAGACCAGTCACAAAGTCATGAGCTGTTACATCCGCATACTCTTCTCCTTCAGAAGTGTACCATTTAGCTCCCTGACGGATTTTATAAGTGTAGGTCAAACCATCTTTTGACACTGTCCATGACTCAGCCATAGAGGGAATGAGATTGCCATACTGGTCATTTTCCAACAACCCATCAATCAAGTTGGTTGTGATACTAGATGTAGAATCTCGTGTAGAGGTAATATAATCCAAGGTATCTGGGTTATTGACAAAGATATAAGAGTAAGTCTTGTCTGCATTACTTGATTGGGAAGACCCACATGCCGCTAGAGCTAGACCTGCTGTCAAAGCCATAGCTCCAAAAAGCATAACTTTTGATTTCTTCATGATTATTCTCCATTTTTTACTATATGTGAAATATTATACACTATTTGAGCAAAAATATAAAGCCTTTTTAACTTTTTTACAAAAATAAAAATCAGTAGACTCGAGTTCCTACTGATTTTTGATATGGTTCGTTTGGATTATGCAGCCAAAACTTTGCGTCCTTTACGACGACGAGCTGCCAATACGCGACGACCGTTTTTAGTTGACATACGGTTACGGAATCCGTGTTTGCGCGCACGACGAAGTTTACTTGGTTGATAAGTACGTTTCACGATGAATACCTCCTCATAGATTTTGTATTCGTTTAGCCGGCTATAAAGTGATCAGTTACTAAACATACTTTACTATTCTATCTGATTCTTTTACTTTTGTCAATAGCTCAAGGCAAATGTTTCCAGCTTTTTCGAATGTAAGCCCTATCTACGATACTGTTTCAAGAAACGAGTCATCTTTTCTTGGATTTGGGCCAGTTCATCAACACGAGGAAGATAAACGATACGGAAGTGGTCTGGTTCCTGCCAGTTAAAGCCTCGACCATGAACCAAGAGAACCTTTTCCTGTTTCAAGAAATTAAGGACAAACTGTTCATCATCATCGATACGGTACATATTGCGGTCGATTTTCGGGAAGATATAGAGTCCAGCCTTAGGTTTAACTGCAGACAAACCAGGAATATCTTGAATGGCATTGTAAATGAAATTTCTTTGCTCGTAAATTCGTCCACCAGGAAGGAGCAATTCATCGACTGACTGATGACCACCCAAGGAAGTTTGTACGACTTGTTGGGCCAAAACGTTAGAGCAAAGGCGCATATTGGACAGCATATTGAGCCCTTCAATATAGCCTTTGACATGTGTCTTAGGTCCAGACAAGACCATCCAACCCACACGGAAACCAGCAATACGGTGAGATTTTGATAGACCATTCATGCTAACACAGAAGACATCTGGTGCCAAGCTCGCCACAGGCGTATGCACATGTCCATCCATAACCATGCGGTCATAGATTTCATCCGCAAAGATAATCAAATCGTTTTGACGGGCAATCTCAATAATCTCCAACAAGAGTTCCTTAGGATAAAGGGCTCCAGTTGGGTTATTTGGATTGATAAGGACGATCGCCTTGGTATTGGAAGTGATTTTTGACTTGATATCGTCAATATCTGGGTACCATTCTGCAGCTTCATCACAGATATAGTGAACAGCATTTCCCCCAGCTAGGCTGACAGCGGCTGTCCAGAGAGGATAGTCTGGCATTGGCACCAAGACCTCGTCTCCATTGTCCAAAAGTCCCTGCATGGACATGACAATCAGCTCACTGACACCATTTCCAAGGTAAATATCATCAATATCTACGTTTGGAAATTTCTTCAATTGGCAATACTGCATGATGGCCTTACGGGCTGAGAAAATCCCTTTGGAATCAGAGTAACCCTCACTATCACGCGCATTCATAATCAAGTCATGAATGACCTCGTCTGGCGCTGTAAAGCCAAATTCTGCTGGATTTCCTGTATTCAGACGTAAAATCTTTTCGCCGTTTGCTCGCATCCGCATGGCTTCTTCCAAAACAGGACCACGGATATCATAAGCAACATGCTCTAACTTACTAGACTTGTTATATTCTTTCATCTTGTTTCCTCAATTCATCAGGATAGTAACATTATACCACTAGAAAGAGAATGCGACAAGTTTACTGAAATGGGTTACTAAGTTCGTATAGAAGAAAAACCTCGCTAAAAGCGAGGTCAAGACAGGGGAGATAGCAGGTATTTTGCCAAAGAAAGATCACATACCAAAAGATAAACCTAGAAAAAGCAAGCCTAGAAAGGAATCATAGAGAAGATTGAACATGAGGAAAAGCCCCCATATCATCATGTAATCCCAACGCCCACTTCGTTTAGCGACTAGGAATAATACCAAATGGTAAAGTAAATGAAAGACTAAAAAACCAATAAAACCTGGATAGAGAAGCGGTACCAGACTCTCTAATTGCCAGACCATGATAACTTCTAGCAAGACTGACACTAGGATAATTCCATAATAAAGGAAATTTGAATTTTTTGTTTCTTGAAAAGAGTGCTTCATCATTCTCCCTCCCTTCACTTCTTTCCTGCTATCCTTTCTTTTATTTTATCATATATTTATATAGATTTTAATCGCTAATATTCTTTTGGAAAATACTTTTTTTACTTTACTTCTATAGTGAAAAGGTTTACAATTATAGTAAGAAAATTTCAGGAGGTTTCATTATGGCACAACGTTACCAAAATATCATGGTCGCAATCGATGGTTCTAAAGAAGCGGACTTGGCTTTTGTCAAGGGAGTTCATTCTGCTCTACGAAACGACGCTAAACTCACCATCGCACATGTCATTGACACACGCGCTCTCCAAAGCGTATCCACCTTTGATGCTGAAGTTTACGAAGAACTCCAAGTCGACGCTGAAAGTCTGATGAAAGAGTACGAAAAACGTGCTAAAGATGCTGGTGTGGCAGATGTTCACATCGTCATTGAAATGGGAAATCCAAAGACCCTACTGGCACGTACTATTCCCGATGCTGAGGAAGTGGACCTCATCCTTGTTGGCGCAACTGGTCTCAACGCCTTTGAACGCCTCTTGGTCGGCTCTTCATCTGAATACATCCTCCGCCATGCTAAGGTTGATTTGCTGGTTGTGAGAGAACAAGAAAAAACCCTATAGTCACGAAGAAAAGGAGCTCAGCGCTCCTTTTTGTTTACTATTTATACTCTTCGAAAATCAAATTCAAACCACGTCAACGTCGCCTTGCCGTATATATATGTTACTGACTTCGTCAGTTCTATCTACAACCTCAAAACAGTGTTTTGAGCTGACTTCGTCAGTTCTATCTACAACCTCAAAGCAATGCTTTGAGCAGCCTGCGGCTAGTTTCCTAGTTTGCTCTTTGATTTTCATTGAGTATTATTTCTCTCTTTATGGCGTTCATAAGCCTTGAGCTGGCGCTGGCAGTTCCTTTTTAATAGCAGGTTCTGGAGCATATTTTTCTTCCCAATCATCTGGTTTTAAGATTTTATGGGTCACTGGATCAAAATGAGCCTTGCCATCTGGAAAAATTTTCCCCATATTGGCCTGATGAACAATATCAAAAATACGTTCTGGATCCACCCCCATCAAGACAAAACTACCGTAGGTAAAGTAAAGCGTGTCGATCAGGGCATCTACCTGACCTATCAAATCTTGCTGAGCAGGCGTCTTCTTAGCCACTTTATCGGCCGCCTTATCAAGAGCTTGATGAAGTTGCGATAGAGCTCGACCAAAGTCCTCTTCAGAAGGACTGGCAGCTCTAACAAATTCCACCAATTCTTCTATTTTAAAGCCAGCCCTGTGGGTTGCACCTTCTAAATCCCAAGCTCGTGGTTCTTCTTGGGTTCGTTCATCCATCATGTGGTGGAAGGTCTTGACCTTATTGAAATGATAGTCACGGCTGACAAAGACTTTTTCTGAAGCTAGAACACCAAAATGTTCCAGGGCCTTGTGGATTCCGTCTTGCTGATTACTAGTGGTAATGTGCTTAGCAACTTCCTTGACACTGCTACTACCATTTCCCATAGCGACCGACATACCAACACCTGCAAGCATTTCAAGGTCGTTATCTGAATCACCAAAGGCCATGACTTGGTTGAGATCAAAACCATATTCTTTCCCGACTCGGCGTATGCCTTCCAACTTAGAGTTTCCTTGATTGATAACATCCGCTGCAAAAGGATTGCTACGTGTCAATTTCAAGTCTTCAAAATCAGCTGCTGCCTTCTCAGATTCTTCTGGCGTCATCAGCATCAAAACTTGGTAGATAGGCTGATTCATCAGATCAAGCAGGTCTTCTTCCTTTTGGGGAACAACCTTGCTGACCATACGATTAAAGGAATGACTCACTGTCCGAGTTAAAACTGAGGGAACGAAGCGACTGATTCGTTGGGAAAAAGAACCCAGACCAAAAGACATGATTTTGGAACCCAACATGGCATCCTTGGTCCCTAGAGCAATCTCCTTGCCCTCTTTTTTAGCATAACTGATTAACTGGCGCAAATGTAACTTGGAAATTGGGCTCGTGAACAAGACTCTGTCTTTAGTAAAGATATACTGGCCATTGTAGGTTACCGCAAAGTCCAGATCCAAATCGTCCATCAATTCCTTAACAAAAAAAGGTCCTCGTCCTGTCGCTACACCGACAAGCACCCCTTGTTCTTTGACAATCTTAATCGCGTCCTTAGTGGATTTCAAAACACTCTTGTGATCGTTGACCAAGGTTCCATCGATATCAAAAAAAACAGCTTTGACTTCCATCCTATCCCAATCTCCCCTTTTGTGATACAATGATTATACCACATTTCAGAAAGAGTGAGTAAATCATGCCTAAGAAAATCCTTGTTTTACATACGGGTGGAACTATTTCCATGCAGGCCGATGCTTCTGGCGCTGTTGTGACGAGTTCAGATAATCCCATGAACCATGTGTCCAACCCACTTGAAGGAATCCAAGTCCACGCCTTAGACTTTTTTAACCTGCCAAGCCCCCATATCAAACCCAAGCATATGCTAGCCCTCTACCAGAAAATTAAAGAGGAAGCTGCTAACTACGATGGAGTGGTAATCACACACGGGACCGATACTTTAGAGGAAACAGCCTATTTCCTTGATACCATGGAAGTTCCCCATATGCCTATCGTTCTAACAGGGGCCATGCGTAGCTCTAACGAACTCGGCAGCGACGGTGTTTATAACTATCTGAGTGCTTTACGGGTGGCTAGCGATGACAGGGCTGCTGACAAAGGGGTTTTGGTTGTTATGAACGATGAAATTCATGCTGCCAAGTATGTTACCAAAACGCATACGACCAACGTCGGCACCTTCCAGACCCCAACACATGGGCCACTTGGTCTGATTACGAAGCGGGAAATCCTCTACTTCAAAACAGCTGAACCTCGTGTTCGCTTTGACCTTGATCACATACAAGGCTTAGTCCCTATCATCTCGGCTTATGCAGGTATGACAGATGAGCTGATTGATATGCTGGATTTGGAACAATTGGACGGCTTGATTATCCAAGCCTTCGGAGCTGGTAATATTCCCAAAGAAACGGCTCAAAAATTAGAAAACCTTCTGCAAAAAGGAATCCCAGTCGCCCTGGTATCACGATGCTTTAACGGTATAGCGGAACCTGTTTATGCCTACCAAGGTGGGGGCGTGCAGTTGCAAAAATCTGGTGTCTTCTTTGTTAAAGAACTCAATGCCCAAAAAGCTCGCTTGAAACTCCTCATTGCCCTCAATGCCGGACTAACAGGGCAGGCTTTGAAAGACTATATGGAAGGCTAAGTCTCTTCTCCAGAAAGCAAAATCAGGAAATCTTCACGATTCCCTGATTTTTTCTATTTACGTTTTCGTGTTGAACGACGTTCTGTCAAACCATGAGGTAAGAGAACTTCACGTTCTTCCAACTCTTCCTTGTGCATAATCTTAGTCAACATACGCATACTAATAGCACCAAGGTCATAGAGAGGTTGGGCAATAGTTGTCAAGTTTGGACGGGTAAAGCGTGAGACTTGCGAATCATCACTAGTAATGATTTCAAATTCTTCTGGTACTGACACACCGTGATCAGCCAAACCATTCAAGACACCTGCTGCCAATTCATCACCTGTTACAACTGCTGCAGTTGCATTTGATGAAATCAAGCGTTCTGCTAAGGCATAACCATCTTCATAAGTGTACTTAGACTCAAATACCAATCCTTCGCTATAAGAAATACCTGCTTTTTTCAAGGCTTCCTTGTATCCAACCAAACGAACCTTACCATTGATGTCATCCACTAGTGGACCGCTAACGAAAGCAATGCGCTCATTTTCTTTAGCAAGGTAGGTTACTGCATCAATCGTTGCTTGTTTGTAGTCAATATTGACACTTGGAAGCTGATGTTCTACATCCACAGTTCCTGCAAGAACAACTGGTGTCCGAGAGCGAGAAAACTCTGAACGAATTTTTTCAGTCAAGTGATATCCCATAAAGATGATACCATCCACTTGCTTAGAAAACAGGGTATTGACAACTGAAACTTCCTTGTCATCGTCCTCATCACTATTAGCAAGGACGATATTGTACTTGTACATTTCAGCGATATCATCAATCCCTTTAGCAAGCGTTGAGAAATAGCCATTGGTAATATTTGGGATCACGACACCGACAGTAGTTGTCTTTTTACTTGCAAGACCACGCGCCACTGCATTTGGACGGTAATCTAAACGGTCAATCACCTCAAGCACTTTTTTTCGAGTATTCTCTTTTACATTCTTATTGCCATTGACTACACGGCTAACTGTCGCCATTGAAACTCCTGCTTCACGGGCGACATCATAAATCGTTACTGTATCGTCTGTATTCATTCCATTTCCTTTCTATATCATACCTCACGAGACTCCAAAAAAGAGACGGTATGAAAATTTCGTTTTCATGCTTCTACTTATTCCATTTTATCACTATTTGTAAACACTTTCAAGCTTTTTTTGAAGATTATTTGAAAAAATTTCATAGAAAGCTATGTTTATGAAGAAAAAATCGCCTTTTCTTGATTTTTAATCCTATTTGCTGTATGATAAGGGAAAGAAAGGGGGTAGAAATATGGCTTTTACCAATACCCACATGCGATCGGCTAGTTTTGGCATTGTTACCAGCTTGCCTGATGACGTTATTGACTCTTTTTGGTATATCATCGACCACTTCTTAAAAAATGTCTTTGAATTGGAAGAAGAACTTGAGTTTCAATTGCTCAATAACCAAGGAAAAATTACCTTCCACTTCTCAAGTCAACACCTCCCTACAGCCATTGATTTTGATTTTAACCATCCCTTTGACCCTCTTTATCCCCCGAGAGTCCTGGTTTTAGATATGGACGGTAGAGAAACTATCCTCCTCCCAGAAGAAAATGACCTATTTTAAAAACTCTAGCCTTCAGTTACAAGCGACTGAAAACTAGAGTTTTTTCTATTGTTTCAAAGCATTATACAAGTTGCGGATCGGTTGCTTTAATGTCGGATGGATAAAATGAGGCGCAATTTCTTGTAGAGACTCAAGAACAAAAAGGCGTTCCGCTATGTAAGGATGGGGCAAAATAAGGTCATCTGTATAAAGGACCTGGTCCTCCACAAAGAGCAAGTCCAAATCAATCAAACGAGGCCCCCAATGTACTTCTCTCACCCGTCCCATCTCTGACTCAATGGCTAACAAGTTCTCTAATAGAACTTGGGCGGGCAACCAGGTTTCAACCTCAACCACTTGATTAGCAAAGCTATCTTGCTCCACACCACCCCAAGGCTCCGTCGCTAAGACACTGGACTCTTTGAGAATATGGATACCTCGATTTCGCATTTTCTCAATGGCTTGTTTCAAGTTTGCTTGTTTATCTCCCATATTGCTTCCTAGGGCGATAAAGGCCCGTTGCTTGCGACGATGAATGGTTACCGAGCAAGTATCTAGCGGCAAATGCACTGGCGCCCAAGGTTTTTTCAGTTCTAGCTTAATTTCTTGGACAAGAGGATAAGCATCAAAGGTACGTTCTACTAGTTTGTAAGCTACCGTTTCAATCAAGTCCTCAGTGGTTTCCTGAAACCAAGTCGTCCACTGCTGACACAATTCTCCATAATGGACAGAAGCCGTTAAATCCAAGTCTGTAGCCGCCTTGGTAATATCATAGGATAGGATTGCGGAAATAACAAACTTCTGCCCCAATTCCTTCTCACTAGGAAAAAGACCATGATAGGCAAAAATTTCCAAATCCTTAATCTGCAGTTGATCCATAATGATTCCTTTCTAGAAAAATCCGCCCAAAGCGGATTCTTTTATAGTCCCATTAAACGATAAGCCTGATCTCGGAGGTCCTTATCTGTTTCGAACAAACCACGAGCTACTGTCGTCAAGGTTGCAGTACCTGGTTTTCTGACACCACGCATACTCATACACATATGTTCCGCCTCAATGACAACAAAGGCTCCTTTAGCACCCAGATACTCCATCAAGGCATCGGCCACTTCGATATTCAAACGCTCTTGAATTTGTGGTTTCTTAGAATAAACTTCAACCGTACGGGCTAGCTTAGACAAACCTGCCACACGGCCATCTGGAATGTAGGCAATATGCGCTTTCCCATAAAATGGTAAGAAGTGGTGTTCACACATGGTATGGAAAAAAGATATCCTTTTCTACCACCATATTATCGTCGATAATCTCAAAGGATTTTGACAAATGTTCCTCCGCTGTTTGACCAAGACCTGAAAAAATCTCTTGGTACATACGAGCCACACGAGCAGGTGTTTCCTGCAAGCCCTCGCGATTAGCGTCCTCTCCTACAGCCTCGATAATCATTTTTACAGCTGCTTCAATCTTTTGTGTATCCATTCTCGTTTTTCCTCTCCATCAGATAGGCTCTCACTTGGCTCAAGAAATACAAAGAACCTGTGACAATCCTAACTGTTTGTTTCTCTTCTTTTTTATCTGTCAATTTCTGCTCTAGAAAATCCTGCCAACCTTGGTAGCTGAGATTTCTAGACTTGGCTGCCTCTTTCAGCACATTTTCATCAGTCGCCCGACTATCGTCAAAATGTGTCAGGGTAAGCTCGGTATCTGGCATGGCCCCCAGCAAGTCCAACATATCCTCCAAGGCCTTGGTTTTGATACAAGTAAAGAGGATTTCCTTACGATAATCCGCAAAGCGTTCTTGCAAGGTTGCTAATAAAGCCTTGATAGCATGGGGATTGTGGGCTCCATCCAAAATCATCAAGGGTTCTCTTGACACTACCTCCAGACGCCCCGGCCATCTTGTTTCTTCCAGAGCTTGAGCAAGCAAGGTATTAGCTGGTAGCTCTCGACCATCTTCTTGACAAAAATTATCAAGTAAAGCTATGGCCATCCCAGCATTCTCTATCTGGTGCAAGCCAAGCAGGCCAGTCTGGAAGCGACCTTGCCTGACAACACTTGTATAGTCAAAGACTTCACCCGTTACCACACTCTTTTGATGGCTGATCTGATAATCTGCCCCGTAGGCAAGTCTCGGCGCATTTTTATCTTCCGCAATGCGGTCAATCACAGCCAAAGCTTCTGGAGCAATACGCCCTGTTACCAAGGGAATCCCTTGTTTGATAATACCAGCTTTCTGCTCTGCTATGGCCTCCAAAGTGTCACCAAGTAGGGCTACATGATCCAATCCAATAGTCGTAATTCCTGTCAAAATGGGCTGGCAAACATTGGTACTATCCAAAAGTCCACCCATGCCCACTTCCATGATAGCCACATCTACTTGCTCTAAGGCAAAGTAGTCATAGGCTATGGCTGTGATAATCTCAAACTCAGTTGTGCCCTGTAAATTAGCGGCCGCTTCTCCCTCCAACAAAGACTGATAGTCTGCCATGAGGGCTTCTAGTCTAGCCTCTGGGATAGATTCCCCATTGATGCTAATCTGATCTGTATAATGAATGAGATAGGGCGAGCTAAACACGCCAACTCTCAGCCCTAGCTTTTCTAGCATCTTTTTCAAAAAAGTAATGGTCGAACCCTTGCCATTGGTCCCTCCGATATGGATAACCTTGAGTTTGAGATGGGGATTTCCACGCAAAGCTAATAGTTCCACCATGCGTTCCAAGCCAAAATGCGGTTGGTCCGTCCGGTAGTTGGCAATCCACTGATTGTTTTGAATTTCTTTCATCTTATTTATATTGTTTTAAATCTAGATTTTCCGCTTCATCAGCCAGACGGATAGCGGAGGCAATTTCAACTGCCATCTTGTGACTAGATACGTCATGCACGCGCACCACTTCTACACCCTGTCTCGCAGCGATACTAGTTACATGAGCCGAAGCTGTGTCCCGATTGCGGAAACCATGTTCTGTCTCAGGATCGACTTCAAAGCCATTTTCTTCAAGAATATTGATGACAAATCGCTTGCGCGACACTCCAAGAAAGATTGGATACCCCTTCTGATGTAGTGTATCCAAGTCCCGTAAAAGAAGCAGATTTTCTTTCTTGGTCAGACCAAAGCCGATTCCTGGATCCAGCAGGATGTTTTCTTGTGCAATTCCAGCTTGATTTGCTCTCGCTAGTGCTCGTTCAAAGAAAGTCTCCATCAACTCTTCGATTGGCAATTTTTCAAAGTCAGCTAACTCTTTTTCTGTAAAAGCTTGACCAAAGCCAAAATGAGGGAAGATGAGCGCGCTAGGGTGCTGAGGTCGCGCCATAACTGGATTAAACATAATGACTACTTTCGCTCCAGCCTTAGCAACCACATGAGCCATTTTCTCATCACCCATAAGACCAGTGATATCATTGACTAGATTGGCACCAGCAGCCAAAGCAGCCTCTGCCACCTGACTTTTCCAAGTATCAATGGAAATGAGGACATTACTTTCCTTGCGAATCGCTTTAATCACTGGAACAACACGCTGGATTTCCTCTTCTATCTCAACATAGCTACTTCCCGGCCGAGGCCGAGTCGATTCTCCGCCGATATCGATCATACTAGCCCCTTCTGCTATCAATTTACGAGCCTGCTGGAGTGCCTGCTCAAGAGCAAAAAATTGACCACCGTCCGAAAAGGAGTCTGGGGTTACATTAATAATTCCGCAAATAGATGTCTTTGAATGATTGGCTTTACTTGACATATCGGTCACTCCCTCAAGGTTTTTCATCATATTATTTCTCTATTTTACCATAAAAAGAAAAAGATGGACACGATTGCATTCATCTTTTTCCCAGTAGAAACAAGTAAGCAATTGTCAAAAATCTTAAACAGAAATCCCTAATGTCCGACTCATGATCACCACAAGAGCCAATAAACAGAAGGCTACCCCATTAACAATCATGTGAAGCAAGATAGACATTTCCAAACGTTGGGTTTTGTAAGCCGTCCAAGATAGAACAATCGACATACCTCCATAAATCAATAAAGAAGGTAAATTACTTGGTTGATGCAATAAAGCAAACACAATCGTACCGACTACAAATCCCAAGTTCTCTTTTCCTCGGAAAATCTTTTTAGGAATAATCCCACGGCACAAGATTTCCTCACAAATCGGAGCAAGCAAGGCCAGTAAGAAGAAACTGGAAATCAGAGAACTATTCTGAACCATATCGTTAATCTGAGACTGGTTACTTGTTGTCGTCTCATTTGACAGTTGTAACAAGATAGAACCAAGTATATTTGACCCGATAATAACTAAATAACTCAAGCCCAAACGTGCCAAATCCTTCGCTCTAAAAAAAGAAAAATTAAAACTTGCTAATTGCGTTTTACGAGCTCCAAAAATAAATAGTGCCAAAACTACAATCGAAATACCAGCAACTATCAGTCCTGACTGCAACAGTGGTACTGCATTTAAAGTTAAAATAGCAGTAACCCCTATAGGAATCTGATATAAAATTGTCGCCAGCAAAAAGATTAACAGCCAACCTGCACGATTCAATAATTCTTTCCACATATTTTTCTCTTTCATCACCCATCTCCTTTATATTAAAAAAGGGGGAAAATCCCCCTGGGTTATCCTATTATAAGGCCATACTGATGTAGTTAAGGATAAACAAGGCATCCAAAATCCAAATCATGACATGAACATCTTTAGCTTGACCTTTAACAAGCTTAGTCAAAGTGTAAGTCAAGAAACCAACTGCAATCCCTTGAGTGATAGAGTAGCTGAATCCCATAAAGATAGATGTGAAGAAAGCAGGAACCGCTTCAGACATATCATCCCAATGGATATTTTTCAAGCTAGCCAACATCATAATCCCAACGATAATCAAGATTGGAGCTGTAGCGGCTGTTGGTACAATCGCTAGAAGTGGGCTAAAGAAGCTTGAGATCGCAAAACAGATTGCCACGACCAAGGCTGTCAAACCAGTACGTCCACCTGCACCGATACCAGCAGCAGACTCGACATAAGTCGTTACGTTCGAAGTACCAGCGATGGCACCAATTGAAGTACCAATCAAGTCAGAGTAAAGAGCCTTATCCAACTTAGCTGATTGGTGGTTTTCACCATTTGTCGCTACGATACCAACTTTTTCACCTGTACCGATCAAGGTACCAATTGTATCAAAAATATCTGTCAATGAGAAGGCAAGAATAGCCATCAGAGTTTCAGGCAAGCGAGCTGTATCTGAAATCAAAGCTCCCAAACCTTCTGAACCAAGAGCTGCACCAAAGACTGTCTTCAAATCTTCAAAGGCTGCACCAACATGGTTATTAGCAAAATCGATGCTTGACAAATCTACCAAACCAACTGCAATAGCAAGAACAGTTGTTGTCAAGATAGAGAGAATAATTCCCCCTTTAATTCCTTTGATAACAAAGAAGATAGTAATGGCAAGTCCTGCAAGAGCCACCAAAACAGCTGGATTATTAAAGCTGACCAATCCTGGAACTGCTGAAGAGTTTGCTGCAATCGTTGCTTGAGCTTTGTCAGCCCCTTCTCCTACAACAGTATAGTTGCCTGGATCAATCGTAAATTTCAAAAGTCCAGCATTCTTAATCCCCACGTAGGCAAGAAAGACACCGATACCAGCTGAAATTGCTGAGCGAAGGGCATTTGGAATCGATTCAATGATCATTTTACGAACATTTGTCAAGGTAATAATCAATGAGATAAGCCCACAGATGAAGACCATAGCCAAGGCTTCTTGCCAAGAATACCCGAGCCCAAATACAACTGTAAAGGTAAAGAAGGCATTGAGTCCCATACCTGGCGCTTGGGCATAAGGTAAGTTAGCGTAGAAGGCCATCATCAGGGTACCAGCAACTGCACCGATAATCGTTGCGAGGAATACACCCTGAGCAGGCATTCCTGTTTGCGAAAGAATTTGTGGGTTTACAAAGAGAATATAACTCATTGCAAAGAAAGTTGTTAAACCAGCGAGAACCTCTGTACGAACGTCTGTACCGTTCTCTTTTAGTTTAAATAATTTGTCC
This sequence comes from Streptococcus mitis, assembly GCF_905187535.1. Lineage (GTDB taxonomy): Bacteria > Bacillota > Bacilli > Lactobacillales > Streptococcaceae > Streptococcus > Streptococcus mitis_BS. The sequence goes on along the minus strand of NZ_CAJJIE010000069.1, from coordinate 26,981 downwards.
ATTATTAATCTCCTTTTAATTTTTACGAACAATAATAGAATTATATCATTTATCATTCACTTTTTCAATATCTTTGTTTGATTTATTTAAGAAATTGATCCAATTTCATTTTTTGTTTGGAATCTGCTTTTCTGCCTGCTTTCTGTTATAATAGAAGACATCTTATCTGAAAAGACACTAGAAAGGTCCATATGACGAAAAAAATTATTGCAGTTGACCTGGATGGAACCCTGCTCAACTCAGACAGTCAAATTTCTGACTTTACCAAAGAAACCATTAAAAAAGTTGCTGAAAAAGGGCATCAGGTTATTATTACGACAGGTCGCCCCTACCGTATGTCAAAAGATTTCTACCGCGAGCTAGGATTAGACACTCCTATGATTAACTTCAACGGCTCCCTTACTCATTTACCAGATCAGGTTTGGGACTTTGAAAAGTGTTTGACCGTAGACAAAAAATATCTTTTAGACATGGTTCAACGTTCAGAGGACATTCAAGCCGATTTTATCGCTGGAGAATATCGTAAAAAATTCTACATTACAAATCCTAATGAAGAAATTGCCAATCCCAAACTATTTGGTGTGGAAGCTTTCCAGCCTGAAGATCAATTCCAGCCTGAGTTGGTAACCAAGGATCCTAACTGTATTCTGTTACAGACCAGAGCTAGTGACAAGTATGCCTTGGCAAAAGAAATGAATGCCTTCTATCAGCATCAACTGTCCATCAATACCTGGGGAGGTCCGCTCAATATCCTTGAGTGTACCCCAAAAGGTGTCAATAAGGCCTTTGCTTTGGACTACTTGCTCAAGGTAATGAACCGTGACAAAAAGGATTTGATTGCTTTTGGAGATGAGCACAATGATACCGAAATGCTCGCTTTTGCTGGGAAAGGTTATGCAATGAAAAATGCCAATCCTGATCTACTCCCCTATGCGGATGAGCAAATCGCCCTGACCAATGACCAAGACGGTGTTGCCAAAACCCTGCAAGACTTATTCTTATAGTCCATTCTGACCAGCTTGCGAGCTGGTCTTTGTGCTCTTTTCACAGTCTCATCAACCGGTTAATCGATTGTTCTACTTTTTGCATCCAAAACCTTGGAAAAGGCTTTCTTTTGTGATATACTTCACATATAAATACAAGAGAGCTCGTCACACTCGACTCTGTTGACACAAAATCAATCCAGTCCTGTTGTCCCTGTTCTCGGCCAATATCAAGGAGGATAGCTATGAAAGCTGTTGTTGTAAATCCAGAAAGCACTGGTGTTGCTGTTGAAGAAAAAGTACTCCGTCCACTTGAAACTGGGGAAGCACTTGTAGAAATTGAATACTGTGGTGTTTGCCACACTGACCTCCACGTTGCCCATGGTGACTTCGGTCAGGTACCAGGACGTGTCCTAGGTCACGAAGGTGTTGGTATCGTTAAAGAAATTGCACCAGATGTGAAAAGCCTTAAAGTCGGCGACCGCGTCAGCGTTGCTTGGTTCTTTGAAGGATGTGGTACTTGCGAATACTGTACAACTGGCCGTGAAACTCTTTGCCGTACAGTAAAAAATGCCGGCTACTCAGTAGACGGTGGTATGGCTGAACAATGTATCGTAACTGCAGACTATGCTGTTAAAGTTCCTGACGGACTTGATCCAGCCCAAGCTTCTTCTATCACATGTGCTGGCGTAACAACCTATAAAGCTATCAAAGAAGCCAAAGTTGAACCAGGTCAATGGGTTGTTCTTTACGGTGCTGGTGGACTTGGAAACCTCGCTGTTCAATATGCTAAAAAAGTATTCAATGCTCATGTTATCGCAGTTGATATCAACAATGACAAACTTGCCCTTGCAAAAGAAGTAGGCGCTGACATTGTTATTAACGGCCTCGAAGTTGAAGATGTACCTGGACTTATCAAGGAAAAAACTGATGGAGGTGCTCACTCAGCTGTCGTAACTGCTGTATCTAAAGTTGCCTTCAACCAGGCTGTTGACTCCGTTCGTGCTGGTGGTCGCGTTGTCGCTGTCGGCCTTCCTTCTGAAATGATGGAACTCAGCATCGTGAAAACAGTTTTAGATGGAATCCAAGTCATCGGTTCTCTTGTAGGAACTCGTAAAGACTTGGAAGAAGCCTTCCAATTCGGTGCAGAAGGTTTGGTAGTTCCAATTGTTCAAAAACGTCCAGTAGAAGATGCCGTAGCCATTTTCGACGAAATGGAAAAAGGTCAAATCCAAGGACGTATGGTACTCGACTTCACCCACTAATCTAATAGAAATCTATTTTAAAAGTTGGAATGCGCTTCCAACTTTTTTATATTAAATTTTTAAATAAGGATTCAAAAAAACTTCTCTAAAACTCAATATATCAATATTTTCAGATGTAATCTTTTTAATTATTTTATGATAAATAGTTGATTTTTAGATGAAAACGGTTTATACTTAAAAAGTCTTAAAGTTTTCTTAAACGAAAACTAAAACAAAAAAGGAGGAATGACAATAATGAGTATCGGAATCATTATTGCGAGCCACGGCGAATTTGCTGCGGGTATTCATCAGTCAGGATCTATGATCTTTGGTGAACAAGAAAAGGTTCAAGTTGTAACCTTTATGCCAAATGAAGGTCCTGATGATCTATACGATAAGTTTAATAACGCTGTTGCTGCATTTGACGCAGAGGATGAGGTTCTAGTTTTGGCTGACCTTTGGAGTGGATCTCCATTTAACCAAGCTAGTCGCGTGATGGGAGAAAATCCTGAGCGTAAGTTTGCCATCATCACAGGACTGAACTTACCGATGTTAATTCAAGCCTACACAGAGCGCCTCATGGACGCTGCTGCAGGTGTAGAAAAAGTCGCTGCGAATATCATTAAAGAAGCCAAAGATGGCATCAAAGCTCTTCCAGAAGAGCTAAACCCAGTTGAGGAAGTAGCAAGCGCTGCAGCTGCTCCAGTTGCCCAAGCTGCTATTCCAGAAGGAACTGTCATCGGAGACGGTAAACTCAAAATCAACCTTGCCCGTCTAGACACTCGTTTACTTCACGGTCAGGTTGCAACTGCTTGGACTCCAGATTCAAAAGCAGACCGTATCATCGTTGCTTCAGATAACGTAGCTAAAGACGAATTACGTAAAGAATTGATTAAACAAGCAGCTCCAGGTAAAGTGAAAGCAAATGTTGTTCCTATCCAAAAACTAATCGACGTTGCAAAAGATCCTCGCTTCGGAGGAACACATGCCCTTATCTTGTTTGAAACACCTCAAGATGCCCTTCGTGCTATCGAAGGTGGCGTGCCAATCAAAACTCTTAATGTTGGATCAATGGCTCACTCAACTGGTAAAACAATGGTTAACAACGTTTTGTCTATGGATAAAGAAGACGTTGCTACATTTGAAAAAATGCGTGACCTTGGTGTTGAATTTGATGTACGTAAAGTACCAAACGACACCAAAAAAGATTTGTTTGACTTGATCAACAAAGCAAACGTGCAATAATCGATTTTATGAAAGGATTTTAAAGATGTCTATTATTTCTATGGTTTTAGTAGTCGTTGTAGCCTTCCTAGCAGGTCTTGAAGGTATCCTCGACCAGTTCCAATTCCATCAACCAATCGTAGCTTGTACCCTTATCGGTCTTGTTACTGGTAACCTTGAAGCAGGGATTATCCTTGGTGGTTCTCTTCAAATGATCGCCCTTGGTTGGGCTAACATCGGAGCTGCCGTAGCTCCTGACGCTGCTCTTGCTTCTGTTGCTGCTGCCATTATCATGGTTCTTGGTGGCGACTTTACTAAGACAGGTATCGGTGTTGCCCAAGCGGTTGCTATCCCTCTTGCAGTTGCTGGTCTATTCTTGACTATGATTGTCCGTACACTCTCTGTCGGATTGGTTCACACTGCTGATGCTTCTGCTAAAAAAGGTGACTTCAAAGCAGTTGAGCGTGCTCACTTTATCGCACTTCTTCTTCAAGGTCTTCGTATTGCAGTCCCTGCAGCACTCCTTCTAATGGTACCAACTGAAACAGTACAAAGCATTCTAAATGCTATGCCTGATTGGCTCAAAGATGGTATGGCTATCGGTGGTGGTATGGTCGTTGCCGTTGGTTACGCTATGGTTATCAACATGATGGCAACTCGTGAAGTATGGCCATTCTTCGCTATCGGTTTCGTGCTTGCTGCCGTGTCAGATATTACTCTAATCGGATTTGGTGCTATCGGTGTTGCTATCGCTCTTATCTACCTTCACCTTTCTAAAACTGGTGGAAATGGTGGCGGAGGAGCCGCAACTTCTAACGACCCAATCGGCGATATCCTAGAAGACTACTAAGATAAGAAAGGACTGAAAACATCATGACTGAAAAACTTCAATTAACTAAATCAGATCGTAAAAAAGTTTGGTGGCGTTCAACTTTCTTACAAGGTTCTTGGAACTATGAACGTATGCAAAACTTGGGTTGGGCTTACTCATTAATTCCAGCTCTTAAAAAACTTTACACTAAAAAAGAAGATCAAATCGCTGCTCTTGAACGCCATCTTGAGTTCTTCAACACTCACCCATACGTAGCCGCTCCAATCATGGGGGTTACTCTTGCACTTGAAGAAGAACGTGCTAACGGTGTTGAAATTGATGATGCTGCTATCCAGGGGGTTAAAATCGGTATGATGGGACCTCTTGCTGGTATCGGTGACCCAGTATTCTGGTTTACAGTACGCCCAATCCTTGGATCACTCGGTGCTTCACTTGCCCTTACTGGTAATATCTTAGGTCCAATCCTCTTCTTCGTTCTTTGGAACTTGATTCGTATGTCATTCTTGTGGTATACACAAGAGATTGGATACAAGGCTGGATCAGAAATCACTAAAGACATGTCTGGCGGTATCCTCCAAGACATCACTAAAGGTGCTTCTATCCTTGGTATGTTCATTCTTGCTGTCCTTGTTCAACGTTGGGTAAATATTAAATTTGCTTTCGATGTTGCCAAAGTTCAACTAGATGAAAAGGCTTATATCCATTGGGATAAATTGCCAGAAGGATCTAAAGGTATCCAAGAAGCATTCGCACAAGTAGGACAAGGATTGTCTCAAACACCTGAAAAAGTTACTACTTTCCAACAAAACTTGGATATGTTGATCCCTGGACTATCAGGACTACTCCTTACTCTCCTTTGCATGTACTTGCTTAAGAAAAAAGTATCTCCAATCACTATTATCCTTGCACTCTTCGCAGTGGGTATTGTGGCACATGTTCTTCACATCATGTAATCAAGCAACTTAAAAGGAATCAGGTTCTAAAATCTGATTCCTTTTTTCTATACTTTTATTCGGCCAAGGCACCCATTGGATCCCATGGTGCGAGTACAATTGGTTCTGATTCATAGGCAGCTTGTTCTTCTGCTGTCAGCAATTCCTTACGGACAACGATTTGGTAAGTGTATTCGTCCATCCAAGCGTCTGAGGCAACAAAGTAACCATCGGTACCGACCTTGTCTCCCCAAGAATTTTCAACCTTCCACTTGGTTGACTTACCATTTTCATCCAAATCCACACCCGTCAAGACCATAGCGTGTGTCATCAAGCTTTCGCTGTAGTCCAAACGTCCAGCCTTGTCTTGAGTGAGTTGAATGTCCATGCTTGATTCAAAGTCATAAACATCTGTCGCAAGGATTCCCGCTTTACGGTTGCTGAGCTGGCCGACATCAGAACCAAACCAAACAGTCTCACCTGCTTGCATTTGAGCAATTGCCAACTCTTTCAAGCGCTCCATTGGAACGTTGATGTAACGAACCGCACGGCTACCAACCACATTTCCCAACATCTCAACTGTGTAAGATTTGCCGTAAGGCTTGTCAGCAGTGGGAGCATTGATAACAGAAACGTAATCTTCTAGAGGAAGATTGACATATTTCTTATAAAATTCCTGTGGTGTAATGCCCTTTTCGCTTTGGTAGTTGTTATCCTTATCGCGATAAGCAAAGTCAAATTTACGTGGTGGGAGACCTAGTGACATTGCAAGGAAGTTAAAGATTTCTTGCAAGAGGTCTTCTTTCTTAGCCTGAACAGTTGCTTGATCAGCACCAGAAACAAGCAAGTCACGCAAGATTTGAGCATCTTGGCGAAGCAATTTGTTAAGAATTGCATTTAGCTCACGACTGCTACTAGATGAAACAGACTCAGGGTAAACTGACTTAGGCACGACACCGTATTTCTCAAAGAGAGAAACGACCATATCCCATTGACCGCCATCTTGTTGTGGAGTTTGAAGTAGGAAGCTAACCTTACGGCTGGTCAAGTCTTGGTCTGCAGTCGCAATGACTTGCTCCAAGAACCAGTTTGATTTCTCATACTTGTCCCAGAAGAAAGTGTGGGCTTGTGATAACTCAAAGTTCTCCAATTTGTATTGAGAGATAAGCTTATGGCGGAAGGTATTGAGGGCGGCAAACATCCAGCAACGACCAGAAGCCTTCTGGTTGGTTACCTTGTCCTTGGTCAAATCCAATGAGAAAACAGGGGTATTGTCTACATGGCTCTGACGACGTTCTAGAGCTGCAAAAATTCCATTATGGCTGGCAGCATTTTCAATCGCTTGGTATTTGACATTTGCTTCATAATTGGCAAATAATTTATCAGTAAATGATTCTTGAATCGCGTTCATAGATTCCTCCTTTTATTCTACAGTCTATTATAACTCTTTTCACAAAGGAAGCAACTGAAAAACATAAAAGGAGAGGATATTCTCCCTCACCTTTTTCGAATATAAACCAAATTAAGCAATACTAGCAAGAAGATTTTCCAATTCCTCCTTGGTCAAGCGACGCCATTCCCCTCGTTCTAAGTTCTCATCCAATACTAGCGTTCCCATAGTCAAACGTTGCAAGTCTACAACTTCCTTGCCACAGTAGCCCACCATACGCTTGACTTGATGAAACTTCCCTTCTGCAATGGTCACGCGGATTTTACTTTGATTCTTTTCTGGATCTATGGACACAAGCTCCAGTCTAGCAGGCTGACAAGTAAAGTCTTTGAGAGGAATTCCCTTGGCAAATGTCTCCACATCTTCTTGGGTCATCATTCCCTTGACCTGAGCCAGATAAGTCTTATCCACATGACGCTTGGGTGAAAGAAGAGCATGGGCAAGCTTGCCGTCATTGGTCAAGAGCAAAAGACCATGCGTGTCAATATCCAAGCGCCCTACTGGGAAAACTTCCTTGCTCCGAGCCAAGTCATCCAACAAGTCCAGAACGGTTCTGTGCTTGGGATCCTCAGTCGCTGAAATAACACCTTGGGGCTTGTTCATCATGTAGTAGACAAACTCTTCATACTCCAACACTTGCCCATCAAAGCGAATTTCATCTATTTCTTCATCAATCTGCAATTTAGCTGATTTCTCTTTTTTACCATTTACAGTCACCCGCCCAGCCTTGAGCAAGTTTTTGACCTCAGTCCGGCTCCCCACAGCGCAGGCAACTAAAAATTTATCCAATCTCATAGAACTATTATATCATACTCAAAAGGAGGCTGGTACAATGACCAACCTCCTTTTCATACTCTTCAAAAATCTCTTCAAACCGCGTCAACGTCGCCTTCCCGTAGTTATGTTACTGACTTCATCAGTTCTATCTGCAACCTCAAAACAGTGTTTTGAGCTGACTTCGTCAGTTCTATCTACAACCTCAAAACAGTGCTTTGAGCAACCTGCGGCTATTTTCCTAGTTTGCTCTTTGATTTTCATTGAGTATCAGATTTAAGAAATTAACTTCCTCGTCTCCAAAAAATCGCTAAGACAATCATGGAACCTAGTACTGCCGGAATAATGGCGGTTCCTGCTATTATCGGTCCCCAAGTCCCAAAAAGCAAATGCCCTAGAAAGGCACCAATCCAGCCTAGAAACATTTTTCCAAAACATCCCATGCGTTCTCCACGATTGGTCAGAGCACCTGCTAAAAATCCCACTAGGAGACCAACGAACATACTTCCTAACATATTATCTCCTTAATTTGCCCAATCTCCGTTACGGAAAAGAGATACTCGCGTTCCATCCTCACGAATACCATCGATATCCATTTGGTTAGAACCAATCATAAAGTCTACGTGAACATCTGAACGGTTAAGCCCCGCAGCTTCAAGCTCCTCTTCGCTCATCTCCGCTCCACCAACGACGCTAGTCGCATAGGCTGCACCGATAGCCAAGTGGTTTGACGCATTCTCATCGAAAAGGGTGTTAAAGAAGGTAATGCCTGACTGAGAAATTGGGCTTGGATCTGGTACCAAGGCACATTCACCCAAGGCACGCGCACCCGCATTTTCAAAGACAAGGTCTTTCATGACTTGATCGCCTTTTTCTGCAGTGATATCCACAATTTGTCCATCCTTAAAGGTTACTTTAATTCCTTCGATGATATTTCCATTATAGCTAAGCGGTTTTGTAGAAGTGACATAACCATCTGCACGACGGAAGTCAGGCGCTGTGAAGACTTCTTCTGTCGGCATATTTGGCAAGAATCCTTCGCCCTGGGCATTGATAGCACCAGCTGATTCCCAAACGTGGTTCTTTGGCAAACCAAGTGTCAAATCTGTCCCTGGAGCTGTATAGTGAAGGGCTGAAAATTGCTCTTTATTGAGCATATCAGCTTTGCTCTTGAGGATAGCTGCATGCTCTTCCCAAGCCTTAACAGGATCTGCTTCGTAAACACGGCAAGTTTTGAAGATTTGGTCCCAAAGAAGATCAACTGCTTCCTCGTCGCTCGCAGCATTTGGAAAGACTTTCTTAGCCCACTCAAGTCCAGCAGCGGCTGCTACAGTCCAACTAACCTTGTTGGATTGAGTTGCGATACGCATTGGCTTCATAGCAAGTCCCATAGCTTTAGCAGAAGCTGAAAGCTTGTCAGAATCCACTCCGTTCAAGGCACCCGGATCAGAAGAACGAACTCCAAGACGGCTAGCCTTGTTCTCCAAAAGATAGTTCATCTCAGCAATCTTGTATTCTGGCACATTGTCCAAACGCTCCATCGGTGCGTGGAGGAATTTCTCACGGTTAATCACATCATCTGTCCACTGAACGATAACCTCATGCGCACCCAAAGCGTAAGCTTCTTTGACAATTAAGTGAGCCAACTCACGTTGCTCCACATCGATAGAGAGAGCCAAAGTGTGACCAGGTTGCACGTTGATTCCGTTCGCAACCAATAATTTCGCATATTTTTCTAGATTTTCTTTAAAATTTGGTAAAACCATGTAATTTTCTCTTTTCTATTTTTATTTTTCTTTCAAAGCAGAGAATAATCCTGCTAAAGCAATAGCACCTGACAAGAGTGCTGTTGATAGAAGAATTGTCTGATCAGCAAGTTCTAGCTGATAGTCAAAAACTTTTGAGCTGGTTTGTCTTTTACAAAATCCTTCCCTTACTAGTATATCACATATATTGGTATTTTAAAAAACAAGCTTACTGAAGCTTGTTTTAATTAGCTATTACAAAAATTTTGTACATATCTTTCCACTTCTTTTTCTATAGATTGAATCTCACCAATATCCCATCTATTTTTTTTAGAAGTTATCTTTGCCATCATCTGTAATTTTAAACTCTGACGATGGAATATCCCTTCTCTTTCCCATTGCTCTAATTTAGCCTCTGGATAGGAGTTGCCAAACCTGGAGTTCTGAATATCGGTAGTAATACAAAGGTTGCCAAAGGAATGTAAAAACTCCGCAGGTAATTGGCTCTCTCCATCATGTCCATTTGGATTCTGAGGATACCAATGCTCTATGGAGCGACGATAAGCAAATTTGAAATGATCAAAATTAATATCCTTGTACTCTTTCTCTAATTCGGCACGATTTTTCCACAAAACATAATCCACAAAGTTAAAAGCATAAACAGGAATTGCACCATATTTTTTGATACTTTTATCTTCGGTAAACAATCTTTCCTCAGCATATCTCACTGCCATTTTTTCAAGAAAATCCTTAAAGAGACTAGCAAATTCTGTTTGATTTAACTCTTCAATATAGTTAAACAAGAATTGCAAGATTTCATATAACCAACGACTATCACGATTGGCAGTAAAGGTCACAGCAAACATGGATTGGAGAAGAATGATGTTTTGGTTAATTTCCGAATCCGAAAACGTATTATTAGTAAAACGTTCTTCGACTATATAATGCTCTTTAGATTTTCCATTTGGTTGATATTCATAATAAGTCCCCTTCTGTAAAAACCATTCATCCTTATTTCTACTTGAAGAGTCCATATTCGAATTTCTAACGATGTAATTATCGAAAATGTGTTTTATTCTAAGAAGAAATTCACTAAATTCAATAACCCAAGTTTTATCTTTATTTTTTATATCAAATAGTGCTAAGAGTTTCTTATCATCTAGTTGAATCTCATCAGTTTTCTTACCTTCCGCAATTGCCAATACATGGAGTAAGAATGTTGGAAAATCAATGATTGTAGTATAATCGCCAAAATCTTTTTCTACTTCTATATTTTTTTCATTTATCTTTTTTCCTAATATATCTGATAACTTTCTTCTTTCATTTTGATGAAAATCAATATCATTATAAATATTATGAAATGAATAATTTGTAAAATGCCATCCAAAAATACGTTCACGTTCTTGAAAGTCATCTGCTCTCTTCCGTCGCATCTTAAACTGACTTGCTACCGGCTTATCAAACTCTGCACAGGCATCCCAAATTCTTGCAAACTTTTGCGCCATTTCTTGATCTTCACCAAATTTAGACATCATTTGTGCCTTAAGGATTTCATGAGCCTCTAGTTGTTCTCCTCGAGAATTGAAACGTTCGAAATAAAGATTCAAATCTAAATCCTCAGGAAGTATACTCCGAAAAATGATGACCTTTTCAAAAAGATAACCAACGAAAGACTGAGGATTCAATTGGCGCTCTTCTAACACTTTTTTCAATGCGTCTCTAGCATGTCCGTAACCTCTAGTCAGCTCATTTTCATCGCCCTCTAAAATTTTTTTCTTGGAAAATAAATCTTGAATATTCTTATTTGATTTCTTCCGAGCTGGAAAGGTAAGATTGACAGCTTTCAATCTATCAAAACCAAACTCATGCTTCAAAGCTAAGGCAATCAAATTAAGGGCTGTTGTTCGTTGTTGCCCATCTATGATTTTGAAAATGTCATTCTCTTTATTAACGACTAATGTTCCAATATAGTAATTGTCTCTATTTTCTTGAACAGCATCTGCTACGTCGTTCAATAACTGCTCAATTTCATCATAAGTCCAAGCAAAATTTCTCTGATAAAGAGGGATAGCATAGGTATCTTCATTTAACAAACGATTAACTGATAAGCTTATATGTGTTTCTACCATTTATCTTTTTCCTCTTCTATAATCTTGTCCACAGTATAATTTTCAAATAGCTCTCTATCTATTTTGACCATAAAATCATTCGGAGTGACAGCATGAGATAAAAGTTGAAATAGCTTTTGAACCTCTTTTTGTCTAAACCTTCCACCAGCAGCATAGTTCCCAACTGTCGCATCATATATGGCTTTAGATTTAACTCTAGGATAGTAAGACCAAATAAACAAGGTCTCTACTATCTCCTTTGATAGCTCCTCTTTTCCAAATCTATCTGCGAAAAGCGAGCAAATATTTAGGAATATATTGTGACATTTAAGATAGCGTCCTTTTGAGCTATTGTATATGTTCAACATACCTTCTGGGTAAACTAGATTTTTTTCTTCCCCTTCAGGTTCATCAGAAAATCCTAACTCTTCATTTAAAAAATCTTTATGTTCTTTAATGGTTTCATGAGCAGATTCAATATACTCAAAAAATTTACTTCCGTCAATGATTGGCATAGTAATTGACATGGGGAGTTTTTCAATATGACGATACAATTCTAGATATGGAAAGTTCTGATTCAAATCAACACCTTTAAAATCGTCAATAAAATCCTCCGTAAAACGGAGATAAGATCCATAACGCTTATTTGTTAATCCTGTCTCTCCTCTAGACCAACGTCTCATACGAAAAAGATGTTTATCAAATAACTCTTTGAGACTTAAATTTTTATCCTCTACAAATTGCTCCCACTTTTCCACAATTCTTTCATCTTCGGAATCTTGCTTGCGAAGATGATAAGCTTTGAGCAAATCATGAGGTTCTAAAGATTTTCCACGATTATTCTGAGAATCAAATAACTGAAAGGCTTCAGATAATCGTTTCTGCGGCATAGTAATCACGGAGATAGAACAATTTTCCAATAAAAAATTGCAAATATCTTTTGCCTGATTTTCGCCAACCAATTGAGTCAAATTTTCCCACTCATTATAATTTTCACTCGCATGATAGCAAGATAGCTCTCCAAATACAGCACTACTCAGCAGTTGCTTAGCACCCTTATAATTCTCTAAACTATCTAATAAATGAAGAAACAAGGAAATAGAAATTAGCCGTTGCTGTCCATCGACAATATCTAGGTATCCATTATTTTCATGTAAGATAACGGAACCAATCTGATATTCCTTTTTCCCCATAGCATCTCGTAAATCATAAAAAAGATTACGGATATGTTTTCTGTTCCATTTATATGGTCTTTGATAAGAAGGAATCCGCAAATTCCCTTTTTTCAATAGTTCTCCAACCTTTTTAGAAGTAAATTGAATAGTCATTTTATCCTCATCTATATTTATCTATCATTTCTTGAACTGTTTGCTTCATATCCTCTACTAAAATCCGGGGAGATAAAACAGTAACTGCTTCCCCTTGTCCCAGCAACCAGCGTTTAAGACCCGGTGTATGCTGACTTTCAAACTGAAAATGAGTCCAATCGCCATTTTTCCCAACTATTTTTGCATTTGGAAATTGATCCATCACAATAGTCGGATCATACAAGTACTCGATTTCAATACTGATTTTCTTCCCGATAAAAGCATCCACTCTCTCGTTACGAATGTCGCCATCTCTAAATTTATCTCGATAAGAAATAGAGGGTTTCTCTATACCACTAAGAGACCATGACTGGATACGGTCTACTCTTAAAGTAATATAAGTAGCATGTTTCAACTGGTAAACAACCAGATAGAAATAATGACTATCATAGTAAAGAGAGACTGGCAACACAGTCTGCCTCTTAGAAGATTCAGAATAAGGTTTTTGATAGATAATGTCTATAACCTGTTCATGCAAAATAGCTTCTGATAAATTCCAAATTTTCTCTATTATATTTTGTTGATCCGTTAAGGGAGCATAGTTAAGCTTTTCGCTGCCAATGATCTGCTCAATTTCTTTCTGATCAGCACGGGGAACCGAGACCAGTAAATTAGTTAGTAAGCTAGCAATTTCTGGTCTGTTCAGTGCTCGATTTTCCAATAAAATCTTTGAAATAACGAGAATATCCTTTTTATTAAAAACTGCTTTACTTGATAAGCTATACTTATTTGTTTTACGACTATAAAGCAAGTCTCCACCAAAATCAGGATGACTGGATAAAATATCACGGAGTAGCGAAAAATCTCTCTGTATCGTCTTTTCACTAACCGCAAATTCCTGAGCCAGTTGCTTTTTTCCTAGTGAAGTACCTAACTGTAAACGTAAAAAAATTGTTAGTAGTCTCTCTTGATCATTCATCTAAAGTCCTTTTTATTAATCTTCAAGCGATGTTAGACACACTGTCATTCCCCACTTAAAACGCACAATCAAACGAGATTGAACATTTTTCAACTGATCTGGTTCAGAATTACCGGATAAAACAATTTGCGTTTTCCTTCCAAAGAAAGAATTAAAGAGGTTGAAAAATTTTTCTTGAATAAGAATATCCTTTTCTCCCAATACCTGAATATCATCTACGATTAGGAGATCAAACTCCTCACTTCTAACTTTTTGTATTTCTAGCTCATTTTCTAATAAGTCTTCAGCAGAAATATATTTTACTCGCTTTTCTGGATTTTTCTCAAGAACCTTATTACCAATAGCTTGTAGCAGATGTGTTTTTCCTGAACCTGATTCCCCATAAATATAAAGGGGATTATATTTTGATCCTAAGTTCTTTACTACTTCTAAGGCTTCTTTCTTTGCTAAAGCATTGCCATCTTTTTCTAGAAAATTTTCAAGTTGATATTTGTTATCTAATCCTGTATTGTTCATCATTTTAACCTCTAACTTTGCACTTTATATTCAAAACGATTAAAGCAAAATAAACTAGCCCTTAGGTGATTTCAACTGTACCACTATGCCAGATTCGAAGAACTCAACTACGGATTCAGCCATATTTTTTAAGTCTTCGGGTAAGCAGTCTGAATATACAATGAAGAGTTTGTTTCTTTTCTTATTCTCTTTGAATTGCTGCATCCAGTATTCCTGTACCCTTTGATCAGCCTCTCCCAAAAATTGAACTCCCTCCAGAAAAATCAAATCATACTCTGTATGCTCCATTTGCAGTTTTATCCATTGACTATGTTTAGAAAAAATCAAATTATCTCTCACTCGATAATATCCAAGTGATGCTATTGGAGTAGCAGGTTTTATTTTAGTTAACGTATAAAACAAATGCCATCTGTCAGTCTCTGAAATACCGCAAATGTAAATACATTGAGAATCTTCTTTTAAGTCTATTTGTGGGAATCCAGTCCAATCACTCCCATCATCTTTCAAGCCTTTTTCAAAATTGTAAATTTGCTCTTCAATTGACACGTTAGAATTTAAAATTCCTTGATCCACCATATTATACTCTCTTTTCTATTATTTTTAAGAGAATTATAACAAATCAAGTGGACATATTTTGTCCACTTGATCAAAATAAGCAATTTTTTAAAACAACTCATCAAACAAACTGAGCTGGTTATCCTCTGGCATATTGCCGAGAATCCCCATCTCATCCATCTTTTCAACCAATGTTGATGAGAGGCCACCGCGTTTGCGTAGTTCTGTTTTGGAGAGGAATTCTCCCTCTTCACGAGCTCGTACCAACTGCTTGGCAACGTTCTCTCCCAGACCATCCATTGCTACAAATGGCGGGATGAGAGTGTCCCCATCAATGAGGAATTCTGTCGCCTGACTACGGTAGAGGTCGAGTTTTCCAAACTTGAAACCACGCTCCCACATTTCATTGACAATCTCAAGAGTTGTATAGAGGTCAATTTCCACATTAGATGCTTCATTGTTCTTCCGTTTTTCAGCAATTTCTTCCATTCTGCGCTTGATAGCATCTAAGCCCCCTCCCATGGTCTTGATATCAAAAGCCTTAGCTCGGATGGAGAAATAAGCACAGTAGTAATAAATGGGATGGTGAACCTTGAAGTAAGCTACACGCAAGGCCATCATAACGTAGGCTGCCGCATGGGCTTTAGGGAACATGTACTTGATTTTCCCACAGGACTCGATATACCACTCTGGCACCTTATTGGCCTTCATAGCTTCGATATAGCCATTTCGCTCCTCTTCGGAAATCTTCAGCCACAAGCCCTTACGCACCCGTTCCATGATGGTAAAGGCCATCTTAGGTTCGAGACCCGCATGCATGAGGTAAACCATGATATCGTCCCGACAACCGATAACAGTCGATAGGTCCGCAATTCCTTGCTTGATCAAATCCTGGGCATTCCCCAACCAGACATCGGTACCGTGGGACAGACCTGAGAGCTGAAGCAACTCTGCAAAAGTCGTCGGATGCGTCTCATCTACCATCCCACGTACAAAGTTGGTTCCAAATTCTGGAATCCCCAGCATACCTGTCGGAGTTCCGATTTGTTCAGGAGTTACACCTAGTACATCCGTCCCAGAAAAGAGAGCCATCACGCCTTCGTCATCCATAGGGATTTCATTAGGATCAATTCCAGACAAGTCCTGGAGTTTTCGAATCATGGTCGGATCATCATGTCCCAGCACATCGAGTTTGAGGACATTCTCATCAATATCATGGAAGTTAAAGTGAGTCGTCTGCCATTCAGCCGTCACGTCATCCGCTGGATACTGAACAGGCGTAAAGTCGTAAACATCCATGTAGTTCGGAATAACAACGATTCCTCCCGGGTGTTGTCCTGTTGTCCGCTTGACACCAGCAGCACCTTGGGCAAGACGTTCCACCTCTGCATCACGATAAAACTTGCCATAATCTCTCTCATAGCCCTTGACAAATCCATAGGCAGTCTTAGCAGCCACCGTACCAACCGTTCCTGCACGGAAGGCATATTCCTCACCAAAGATATCACGCACATCCAAGTGAGCGCTAGGCTGGTCTTCTCCCGAGAAGTTCAAGTCAATATCGGGAACCTTGTCCCCATCAAAACCAAGGAAGGTCTCGAAAGGAATATCCTGTCCGTTTTTACTGAGTTTGTGACCACAGTTTGGACAATCCTTATTGGGCATATCAAATCCTGAACCATAAGAACCATCGGTGATAAACTCGCTGTATTGACACTGACCACAGACATAGTGAGGAGAGAGAGGATTGACCTCTGTAATCCCAATCATGGTCGCAACGAAACTAGATCCGACAGAACCACGAGAACCCACCAGGTAACCCCGTTCATTGGAACGTTGCACCAGCATCTGCGATGCCAGATAAATCACGGCAAATCCATTCCCCAGAATGGAAGTCAATTCTTTTTCAATCCGCAAATCAACAATATCTGGCAGCGGATTTCCATAAATCTCAAAAGCTTTCTTGTAGGTCAATTCAGCGACCGTTTCTTCAGCCTTGTCAATGAAAGGCGTATACAAGTCACCCTTAACAACCTCAACAGGTTCAAATGTCTCTGCCAAGGCATTGGTGTTTTCAATAACCAGTTTACGAGCCAAATCCTCTCCCAAGAATGCAAATTCATCCAACATTTCATTAGTCGTTCTAAAATGAGCTTTTGGAAGAGGAGCGGGTTGGGCATGTTCACCATGACCGATGGTTCGGTTAATCATAGCCCCTTGGCCCAAACTACGGACGATAATTTCACGGTAAATCTCTTCTTCCGGTTCGATATAGTGAACATTTCCCGTAGCCAGAACAGGCTTACCAAGACGGTCTCCCACTTCTATCAAACTCTTTATAATGGTCTGGAGTTCTTCCATATCCTTGACCTGCTCCTTGGCAATCAAGGGAGCATAGATAGCTGGTGGCATGACCTCGATAAAGTCATAATACTTGGCCACCTCAACCGCCGCATCCACACCTTGGGAAACGACTGCATCAAAAACTTCACCTTCAGAGCAAGCTGAACCTAAAATCAAACCTTCCCGATGGGCATCTAAAACCGTTCTCGGAATCCGTGGCACCCCTTCAAAGTACTTAGTATTGGACAAAGAAACCAGTTTAAAGATATTTTTTAAACCTACCTGATTCTTGACATAAATGGTCGCATGCTTAATCCGAGCTTTTTTATAAGAATCTGGACTAATCAAATCAATGTTAAGTCTAGCTAAATCGGTCACACCATGTTTTTCTGCTACTTCTTTGATAAAAATAAAGAGCAGACGACCAGTAGCTTCCGCATCGTAATTGGCCATGTGGTGATGTTCCAAAGCCACACCAAAACGCTTGGTCAACGGTCCCAAACCATGGCGTTTATACTCAGGATAGAGGTTTCTAGCAAACTCAAGTGTATCAATAACTGGCTGACTAATCTTTGGCAGACCATGACGCTCATAGTTGGCATTCATAAAGCCAACGTCAAAGGTGGCATTGTGGGCGACTAGGACCGTATCCTTGCAAAATTCTTGGAATTCTTGCAGAACTTGTTCCAGTGGTTTGGCATTTTTGACATGATCATCTGTAATTCCAGTCAACTCAGTAGTAAAAGCTGACAAGGGATGACCAGGATTGATAAATTCATCAAATTCAGCAATGACATTCCCCTTGTACATCTTAGAGGCCGCAACCTGAATCAAATCATTATAGATGGCTGAAAGCCCCGTCGTTTCCACGTCAAAGACCACATAGGTTGCTTCTGACAAGTCCATCTCCACTTCGTTATAGACGATAGGGACACGGTCCTCCACGATATTGGCTTCCATACCATAGATCAGCTGGATTCCCGCTTTCTTAGCCGCCTTATAGCCGTGTGGGAAGGATTGAACATTCCCGTGGTCGGTGATAGCAACTGCTTTGTGTCCCCACTTAGCAGCTGTCGCAACGATTTCTTCGACCTCTGGCAAAGCATCCATGGTCGACATGTTAGTATGAGCATGAAACTCAACCCGGCGGTCTCCTTCTGGCATCAAATCCTTCCGCTCATAGTGAACAACTTCCTGCACATCCTGTACGTTCATAGTCAAATCGCGTGTGAAGTTATTCATCTCCACATTCCCACGAACTCGGAGCCAAGAATTCTTCTTGATAAGGTCAAATTTCTGGGCCTCTTCCTCATTCTTAACCCACTTTTGCATAGAAAAACTTGAAGTATAGTCGGTCATTTTAAAGTTGATCAAAACGCGCCCTGTTCTGGTCACTTTTTGCTCCACATCAAAAACAACCCCTTCAAAGACCAAACGATTTTCCTCCGTCGTCACTTCGATCATAGGAGTAATCTCTGCCTTATCTAGCTTGGGTTTAGCTGCAGCTTTTTTAGCTTGAAAATCAAAGGCTGGTTTCTCTTCAGCTGGAGGTGGTGCCATCTGTTCTAGTTGTTCCATAGCACGGAGCGCTTCCTCATTGGCCGCTTGAACAATCTGCTCATTTTCAGCATGAAAGGCCTCTTCCTGCTCTTGGGTCAGCACATCATTTTTCTCTACTTGACAGTTGAAAGTTGGAAAGCCAAACTTTTCAAGTTGTTTCGCTAAATTAGGAAGGTGATTTTTCTTAAAGTGTTCCTTATCAATCGCCTCAGATCCTTCAATAAATAGCTGATGGCCCTCCGCACGAACTCGCAAATTCTGATAAAGGGACTTAAAACCTTGGCTAGCACATGGCCCTTCAGAGAAAGCCTCCCTATAGTAGGACTGTAAGAGCTGATTTGAAAATTCTTGAGATAGAGCCTTGATTTCGAAAATAGCTTTATTGCCTGTCTTAGAAAATTCTTCCCTCAAACCTTTCTTTAATTCTAAAAAAATTTCAATCGGTAAAATATTAGAAAATACGAAATGAAACTCCCATACCTTACTAATTTTATGAACCACAACTCGCTCAATATCGGCCTGTGCTAAAGCAGGAGCCTGTCTCATTTCAGCAGGCATCCCCAGTTGATTCATCAAAATTTCAAAACTATTTGACATTCATTTTCCTCACATTATTCTCCTACTATTTTACCATATTTAGAGGTGTTTTCTAAAGACAAAAGGAAGCCACTAAGTGACTTCCTTCTAGAGTGAGGACAGATTAGTCTTCACCTTTGTTTTTCTTAATGATTTCTTCTTGTACTGACTTAGGTACATCTTCGTAGTGGTCAAATACCATCATGAATGTACCACGTCCTTGAGATGCAGAACGAAGAACTGTTGCGTAACCGAACATTTCAGCAAGTGGAACGTAAGCACGAACGATTTGGCTGTTACCATGTGCTTCCATACCATCTACACGTCCACGACGAGCAGTTACGTGACCCATAACATCACCAAGGTTTTCTTCTGGAACAGTGATTGTTACAAGCATCATTGGCTCAAGGATAGCTGGTTGTGCTGATTTAGCAGCTTCTTTAAGAGCAAGTGAAGCTGCGATCTTGAAGGCAGTTTCAGATGAGTCGACATCGTGGTATGAACCATCGTAAAGCTTAGCTTTAACGTCAACCATTGGGTAACCTGCAAGAACACCGTTAGCCATAGATTCTACCAAACCTTTTTCAACCGCTGGGATAAATTCACGAGGAACCACACCACCGACGATTGCGTTTTCGAATTCGAATCCTTTACCTTCTTCGTTTGGAGTAAATTCAATCCATACATCACCGAATTGACCTTTACCACCAGACTGACGTTTGAAGAATCCACGTGCTTGAGTAGAAGCGCGGAATGTTTCACGGTAAGATACTTGAGGAGCACCTACGTTCGCTTCAACTTTGAACTCACGACGCATACGGTCAACAAGGACGTCAAGGTGAAGCTCACCCATACCTGAGATAACTGTTTCTCCAGTTTCAACGTTTGTTTCAACGCGGAATGTTGGATCTTCTTCAGCCAATTTTTGAAGGGCGATACCCATCTTATCTTGGTCAGCTTTAGATTTTGGCTCAACCATCAATTGGATAACTGGTTCTGGAACGTTGATTGACTCAAGAATGATTTTAGCTTTTTCATCTGTCAATGAGTCACCAGTTGTAGTATCTTTCAAACCAACGGCAGCAGCGATATCACCTGAGTAAACAGTGTCAATTTCTTGACGGCTGTTAGCGTGCATTTGAAGGATACGTCCGATACGCTCACGTTTACCTTTAGAAGTGTTCAATACGTAAGAACCTGATTGAAGCACACCTGAGTAAACACGGAAGAATGTCAAACGACCTACGAATGGGTCTGTCATGATCTTGAAGGCAAGAGCTGCAAATGGCTCTTCATCAGATGCTGGACGAGTTTCTTCTTCATCTGTATCTGGGTTGATACCTTTGATCGCTGGGATGTCAAGTGGGCTTGGAAGGTAGTCAATAACCGCATCAAGCATCAATTGAACACCTTTGTTCTTGAAGGCTGAACCACACAATACTGGGAAGAATTCAACGTTGATAGTCGCTTTACGGATACCAGCTTTCAATTCTTCGTTAGTGATTTCTTCACCTTCGAGGTATTTCATCATCAATTCTTCGTCAGTTTCAGCAACTGCTTCGATCAATTTTTCACGGTATTCTTGAGCTTGGTCAAGGTATTCAGCTGGGATGTCTTCTTCAAGGATATCTGTACCAAGGTCGTTAGTATAGATTTCAGCTTTCATCTTGATCAAGTCGATGATACCACGGAAGTCATCTTCAGAACCGATTGGCAATTGGATTGGGTGTGCATTTGCTTGAAGACGATCGTGAAGTGTGCTTACAGAGTAAAGGAAGTCAGCACCGATTTTGTCCATTTTGTTGGCAAATACGATACGTGGAACTCCATACTCAGTTGCTTGACGCCAAACTGTTTCAGTTTGAGGCTCAACACCTGATTGTGAGTCAAGAACGGTAACAGCACCATCCAATACACGAAGAGAACGTTGTACTTCGATTGTGAAGTCCACGTGTCCTGGTGTGTCGATAATGTTTACGCGGTGGTTGTTCCATTGAGCTGTTGTCGCAGCAGATGTGATAGTGATACCACGTTCTTGCTCTTGCTCCATCCAGTCCATTTGTGACGCACCTTCGTGAGTTTCACCGATTTTGTGGATTTTACCAGTGTAGTAAAGAATACGCTCAGTAGTTGTTGTTTTACCAGCATCGACGTGAGCCATGATACCGATATTACGAGTTTTTTCAAGTGAAAATTCGCGTGCCATGAGGTTTGTTTCTCCTATTTATTTTTGATTTCTATTCTATTATAACATGATTTTAATAAAAACGGATAGGCAGGACCTACCCGTTCTCAATGTTTTCATGCTATTGTTGGTTTCAACTTGTAGATTTACAAGTTGAATTGAACTCGGGCTAAAGTTAATTAGCCGATTTGAGCCGGAACGGGATGCTGTGTGAAAAAGATAAACTTCCTTGTATTCGTCGAATACTGCGTCAGTTTTCTATTTTCACCTTGCATCCTTACCGTTCCTAGCATCATGATTTTACCAACGGAAGTGTGCGAATGCACGGTTAGCTTCAGCCATACGGTGAGTGTCTTCACGTTTCTTAACAGCTGCACCAGTGTTGTTAGCAGCATCCAAGATTTCTTTTGCAAGACGGTCTTGCATTGTGTGTTCACCACGAAGACGAGCGATTGTTACCAACCAACGAAGTCCAAGTGTTGTACGACGTTCTGGACGAACTTCAACTGGGACTTGGTAGTTAGAACCACCAACACGACGTGCACGTACTTCAAGTACAGGCATGATGTTTTCCATAGCTGTTTCAAATACTTCAAGTGCATCGTTTCCAGTAGCTTCTTTGATTTGCTCAAAGGCACCGTAAACGATTGAAGCAGCTGTACCACGTTTACCATCAAGCATAACGCGGTTGATAAGACGAGTAACTAGTTGTGAATTGTAAAGCGGATCTGGCAATACATCACGTTTTGGAGCTCTATTTTTACGACTCATTTCTCTTTATCCCCTTTCCTTATGCTTTTGGACGTTTAGTACCGTATTTAGAACGGCCTTGTTTACGATCGTTAACACCTGCAGTATCAAGTGCACCACGGACGATATGGTAACGTACCCCTGGAAGGTCTTTTACACGTCCACCACGAAGAAGCACCACGCTGTGCTCTTGCAAGTTGTGTCCGATACCTGGGATGTAGGCAGTAACTTCGATAAGGTTGCTCAAACGTACACGAGCGAATTTACGAAGGGCTGAGTTAGGTTTTTTAGGTGTCATTGTTCCAACACGAGTTGCAACACCACGTTTTTGTGGTGAAGAAACATTTGTTTGAACTTTTTTATGACTGTTGTAACCAACGTTCAAAGCTGGTGATTTAGATTTTTCTACTTTTGATTTACGCGGTTTGCGAACCAATTGGTTAATTGTAGGCATCTACATTCTCCTGTGTTTTTTTATTTTTGGTGACGATACACTTGGTGACAGCTATCATCTGTGTGTACTTTTGCAACATTTGTCAGCACGTCCCTGTACACTCTTGAGAGACCAAAAGTAAAAAGTACCGTCTATTATTGTAACAAAATTTTCCCTTGGTTGTCAAGATATTTTTCTTTTTTATTGTTAATTTTAGCTCTTTTTTAGTGCTCCCCAAAAAAAGAAAAAGGAGGAATCCCACCCTCCTAAAGTTAGTATTGTTCCATTCAATCCCATCAATTTTAGCACATAATGTTCAAAAAATATTATATCATCACAACCAACCAGATTCTTTCGCGATATTAGCTGCCTCTGTTCGATTACCAGCATCTAGTTTCGAAAGAATATTGGTGACATAGTTTCGGACGGTTCCGTTGGATAAATAAAGTTGATCTGCAATTTCTTGGTTAGAGAAACCCTGAGCGATTCCCTTTAAAACTGCGATTTCTTGTTCTGTCAACGGATTGGGATGCGTCATCACCACTTCCATCAATTCAGGAGAATACTCCTTGCGCCCTTCGAGGACAGTGTGCAAGGTTTGCATGAGGTCTGCAATGTTTCTTTCTTTTAATACATAAGCATCTACTCCAGCCTTGACCGCACGTTCAAAATACCCAGGACGCTTGAAGGTCGTCACCACAACCACCTTTGTTTCTAGATTTTCTGCTCGTATCCACTCCAAGACTTCAAGACCTGTCTTAACAGGCATTTCTACGTCAAGGATGGCGATATCTACAGACTCCCTTTCTAATAGTTGGATTGCTTCTTGCCCATTCTTGGCTTGAAAGACAGACTCTACATCCGGTTGAAGCGTGAGCAATTGACACATAGCATCTCGTAGCATACTTTGATCTTCTGCAACAAGTAGTTTCATCTTAATTTCTCTCCTTATAAGGTAGTCGAACCTGAACTTCTGTCGGTTCTTTCCAGCTAATTACCTTTACTTCTCCCGAAAATGGAAGAACACGATCTCGAACTGTATGGAGGTCATCCCCCTTTATAGAAGCAAAGCCACAGCCATCATCTCTCACTGTTAGAATGAGTTCTTTCTCTGTCCGTTCTAATTTTAAGTAGACTTTAGACGCTTTAGCATGTTTGATGATATTGGTCACTAATTCAAGCAAAATCATAGAAGCCGTTGACTCCAATTCCTGAGTTAAGCTAGCTGTGTCTAGTTGATTAGCTATTTCCACCTCAATTCCAGCAATTTCTAACATCTTTTTCACAGTCTCTAGTTCGGATGTCAAAGTTCTAGACTTAAGATTTTCCACAATGGTTCGCACTTCATTCATGGAATCCTTACTGATCTGGTGAATGTCTTTTAATTCCTTTTCCACCTGTGGATAAGCCTCCATCTGAAATAACTGCAAGGCTAAATCTGTCTTGACACTCAACATAGCAAAGGTATGTCCCAAGCTATCATGCAAATCCTGACCGATACGACTACGTTCATTTTCAGCAAGCAATAGATTTATCTGGGCATTTTGCTTAGCCTGAGCTTCTTTCAAATCCTCCACAATCCGAATCCGAACCAAGCCAAAAGTCATTAAATCGATAAAAGTGAGAATTCCAAGTAGGTAGACTAGAAACTCAACTTCAACTTCCTGAAAAATCAACAGTTGCCCCACAACAAGGACTTGAGCAAGGAGAAAAGTCCGGACATGTAAAGAATTAAAACTACGTACGCCGAAATGATAACTTAAGAGATTGGATAGGAAAAAGAAAAACCAGATATAATTTACACCAACAAAGGCGGTATTCCCAGCTACATAGGCTAGCATGATAACCCAACAGAGCCAGGATAAGCGCTGACTCTTGGTGGTTAAAACGCCTAAGTAAGCCACCACAAATAGAATATCAATCAACAAATGCCAGCTAGGTAGCTCCCCAGTCACTACAGGAACGATGGGAAAAACCATAAAAATCAAACTGGCCCAATACATATAGTCTATGCTTTTCAGTCTTTCAAGCATTAAGCATTCTCCTTATGACCTTGAAGGTAAATGGTCAAACCAAACAAAACTGTTGAAAAAACAAGTAGATAAACTGTTGCTGATAAATTGATGCCATCCTCGTTTAAGAAGGTCTTGAGCAACTCCATCAACTGATAAGTTGGTAGGCACTTCCCGATTGCTTGCATCCAGTCTGGAAATAAAGAGATGGGCATCCAGAGTCCGCCTAAAACAGCCAAGCCTAGATAGAGAAGATTGCCCACGACAGACATCAGCTGACTAGTTGGTAAGAGAGTCAAGGTCAAGCCAAGTGCTACAAATGCAATACTTCCCAAAATCAGCAAGAGAGCCGCCCCAATCCAATTTCCAAGAGACATATCCACACCTCTGACCAAGTGCCCAACTGAGAAAACAACCAGGATTGAGACCAAATAATCAACCATCATACTTGTTATCTTTGATAGATAATATTCTACCATATTTACAGGGGTATGGCGCAATGTTTTCTGCCAGTTGTTGATTTTATCGGTATGTAAAACAGCTGGGAATGAAAACATAGCTATCGACATCATGGAAAAAGCCGTCATGGAGATGAGGTAGTCGCGCATAAAATTAGCCGGTCCACCTGGTGTGTCCTGGTACATGCCTGAAAAGAATAAATAGAAGACTGTCGGCATCCCTACGGATAATAGATAATAGACTAATTGTCGTTTGGTCAATAGAAATTCTATCTTGTTTAGTGCGATCCATCGTTTCATCTTAGTCATCTCCCTTCTGCGTTTCTTCAAAGATTGTATCCAACAAGCTACGATTATTGACTTCAATTTCTTGAATCCTACATCCTGCTTGCACTAACAGTTGCCAAAAAGCATCCGCTTCACGTGTAACTACTTGCAAAGCATCTTGTTTTTGTACCCAGTTTTCAACCAAGTTAGACTGCTCAACAATTTCCTTGTAAGCTAGAGGAAGGATAAAATGCTTTTCAATCTCCTCACTACGCATAGCAAGAGGCGTCGTATCACGAATCAATTCACCCTTGTGGAGTACCAAGATTCGGTCCGCTGTATGCTCTACTTCTTCGATATAATGGGACGAATAGAGAATGGTAACTCCCTTAGCTTTTAGCTCCTGAACAATTTCCCAAAAGCGTTGACGGGTTGAAGTATCCATGGCAGCAGTTGGTTCATCTAAAAAGACAAGCTTTGGTCGCCCAATCAAGGTCAAGACAAAAGAGAAAAGACGCTTTTGTCCACCTGACAATTTTTCTGCCAATTGCTCTTTTTGTTGCTTGTCAAACTGCAATAGTTGGTCGATTTCCCGGTTGCTCAAGGGATTTGGATAAATACTTTGAAAGAAAGCAATCAACTCTTTGACCTTTAATTTCTGAACGATGACATTTTCTTGAGGGAGATAGGATCTTGTGTAGTCTAACTGAGAACTCGTCACTGGCAAGCCTTGGATGGATACTTGACCGCTTGTGACCAGTTTATCTCCAAGCAAACAGTCCAAGAGTGTGGTCTTCCCAGCACCATTGGGACCAATCAAGGCGACGCATTCACCTTCTGTTACCTCAAAGGAAATATCCTTCAAAATAGCCTTGCCCTTGATGTTTTTATGTAAGCCTTGAACCTTAATCATGTTCATGATATTCTCCTTCCAGCCACTCCTTTCCCATCGGAAAGGCGATAAAAATCATAAATCCTAATCCCCATGCACCACGGATGAATTGGTGAAGGAAGGCTTGATCAAACCAACCTGTAAACATTTCTACCAACCATACCACTAGTGACAGTCCAATAAAAAGATAGAGAATCGCTTTTTTCATTTTTCAAACTCCTTTTTCACATCTGAGACCAATTTCAAACATTCTCGTATTATCCAAGACATGATTCCAAATCCTGCAAATAGCTCCCAAGGAAAATGATAGAAGACTTCATCCAATCCTGAGAACATGAGATAAGTCATGACTCCTGCTGCTACTAAACTCATTGCGACAATTACTTTATGTTTCATTTTTTTCTTCCTCCATTTGATACATCTAGTATAATTCTTTAAAGGTAGAATCACTAGAAGCTTCTGTCATGAGGAGATATGACAAATGTCATAAAAGATTCTGTTCAAAACAAGCAAGATACACTATACAATAAAACACAAGTAGAAAAAATCTAAGGTAGCTTCCTCAAAAGAGATATCAAACCCAATTCACACTATATTGAAAACTAATACTTATTTAAAATCAAAAGAGCAGAAATTTTTAGCGTACAAACAGATATATTATAGGCAGAACAAAAAACTCTTCAATTACTTTCTTAAAAGTATACACGATTAAAATGAATTACTGAAATTCAAAAAAGAGAGAAGCAAACTGTTTCTCTCTTAATGTATATAATATCTAGTTAAATAAAAAAAGATACGTTTACGTATCTCTGTAATGAATCGGGAAGACAGGATTCGAACCTGCGACACCTTGGTC